>NZ_JAFGYZ010000010.1:0-240868 GCF_017491585.1 Pseudomonas sp. 58(2021) | reverse complement strand
GGGTACAGCCGTAGGGGGTGGGGCTTCTTACATGAAGGTCCAGGAAGTTTGTGCAGCAGGTAATAAAGATGCCTGCGAAAAAATCAAATATACCGAGGGTGGTAACTTCGTCGGAGGAGTGGCCGGCGGTGCTGCTACCGGCGCGTTTTTGACCGGTTCCACAGCGGGAATTATCTGTGTTGGCTTGGGTGTGCCAACAGGCGGAATGGCAACCTTGGCATGTGGCGTCATCGTCGTAGCGGCGGGCTCATATGCGGGTGGAGCTCTTGGTGGGGCTACAGGCGAGTGGGCGGGTGAGAAGATCTATGAGGCAGGTAAATGAGTTTGAACGTCGTTGATAAGGTGCTTTTGGCCATTGCCGTCGCTGATCTGGCAGGACTTGTTCTTTGGATTGGAGTTTGTTTGCACCTTGCGTATACGAAGATGGATCTGATGTTGGAGCATCTGAAGAATTGCTCAGCCATCATGACTCGCGCTCCGCTTCGGAATGGAGGGCCCTGGGGGAAACTTCTGCTCGTTGGTGGCATTTCGGGAATTGTGACGTTCCCCAATTTTTATTTGAAAAGGGGCGAGCTGAACTCTCAAGATCTAGCCAATTTCCCGGTCCCCCTTAAACGCAAGCTGATAGTGCTGCAATGGAGCGTGATTTCTCTGTTATTGGTCATGATCTGCTTCGGAGTAGCTGTGAAGTCAGGGTTTGTTTAGCGCATTGTGCAATGCGCGGCTCTCACTCCTACGCATAATTAAGCGCCTCGTTTGTACAGTCGGAGGGCTACAGACAAAGGTGTTACAAGAATGAAAAAGCTTCTAATCGCGGTGGTCTTCGCCCTAGTGACCATGCTTTACGTCGGCTACTACGAAGCTCTTGAGGACGGAGACATCGAGACCATTGTCTTCATCAAGAAGCATCCGACGTTTCAGATGAAGTTCTACAACATCCACGCTAACGATGGAGAGATCAGGAACGTAGAACGCCTGACGGCAGAGGAGCGGGGGTGGATTATTGATTACTGCAGGTATCGCTTGGGAATCGACACAGCCCTGAAAACTCAGGATGACGTCGAGATGTGCCGGAAGAAATAGAGCTGTTCACCTGGCTTGGGTTTTCTATTACGACTGGCAACCTGGGCCAATTCCCTCGATCTGTTGGGATAACGGGGCGGATCTGTTGAAGGATAAGTGGCGGGGTGAGTCCCCGATAAACACCAACGTTTAAAAAGACATCTCCAGACACTCTCTCAGGCTACATATCCTTGCGCCGTTGCCTACAGCTACGCCAGAATCCGCCGGCTTGTGCGCCTTGGGGTCGGGTTCTATTGTGGTCTGGTCGCTGACGAGTCAGCGATCGGGTTTGGTAGCCCGGCTTAGACTTGGCGCATAGCGTCACCCGATACAGGCCTTTTTGGGGCTGTGTATTTATGGTGGCCATGCGCAGGGCGTCTTCGGGCGCGCCGGTTCTCCAAGTCACCGGTCTACCAACCTTCGTATGGCCACCACCCCTTCGTTTGGTAGCGAAAGATGATGGCTCCTTTTCTATGATTTGGAGATTCACTCATGATCAAACCAACACCCAACTCGCCCGAAACCGACGCGGTTTCCCCCTACGAATCCATCGACTCCAAAAAACTCCACGAAGCCGCCGACCGCGCGCTCGACCATTACCTCTGTCCGCCCGGCTCCACGCCGCCCCCACGCAGAACCCGCGGGATGTATGCCGTGACGGCGGACAACAAAAACGAAGAACTGCTGATTGATGCCAGTGAAACACTCGCTTCAGCCCAAACCATTGCCCAGAACATCGCCAGTCTGGTACCGGCTTCTCAGCGTCGGGCGTTGGTTGGGATTGCGCAGTTGATCATGCTCGGGGAGTTGGCGGTGAATCGGGCGTTGGACAATTTGCAATTGCCGGTGAAGCAGCCCTCGGGATCACCTGCTGATTAGGCGGGTGTCAATTCTGACGCCTTCGCGAGCAAGCTCGCTCCCACAGGGATTTAGGGGGGAGGGGACTGAATTATTTCATTCAGTCCCCTTTGTTTCTTAACCCGCGTCGCCGCGATCTGGCTCTGAAGGCGCATCCGGACACTCATCGGCCCATCGCGTAACCGTCATGTCGTTGAGCTGCTCACCCATGGTGTCGACGCGCAAGCAGGCGCCTTTCTTTGAATAGAACAGGATGCAGCGCGAGCTATCAACAGAGCAGGTATCGAGCTCCAGGAAATTGCGTGCAGTCGCTTTCGGCCGATTCTGTTGAAAAAGTCGGCCATGGTTTGCACATCAAAAAAGTACGCGTCCGAGATTGAAATCTTTACTTTTGGCAGAGGCTTCCGGACTCGGACTTCACGTAGCGGCGTGCAAAAAGGCGTTTTCACCAGTCAATGATCTGGCAGTTTGGGCAGACCGACTGTTTCAACAGAATTGGCCAATAGCAGCCGCTCGCTTTGAAGGCAAATCAACGACTGTCAGACAAATTTGCGCGTCTGAGTTTCGTAAGTAACTTTTACGCCTTACATCAACGGAATTGTATAGCTCACGATCAGGCGATTCTGGTCTTGGTCGCGGGCGATATCACTTCGAGACATCGCGTTCCGCCAGCCAAAACCGACGTTCTTCAACGCACCGCTCTGGATCACATAGTCCAGAGAGATATCGCGCTCCCATTCGCCTGCGTCCTTGCCGCTGGCAGTCTGAATATTGTCGCCCTTGAGGTACATCACCGATGCCTTCAAGCCAGGAGCACCCAGTGCAGCGAAGTCGTAGGCATACTGCGCGAATGCGGTTCGCTCCCCCGCCTGGATGAAGGTCTGAATGGTGCGGTCGGTGTAAAGATAAAGACTGGCACCTGCCTCGCCTTTATCGACCAGGCCACCCTGATTGAGTTGCGCAAAATTGCTGTCATCGGAAACACTTTGATAGCCCGCCGTAATTGCATGGCCGCCCAACGAATAAATGAACGCCGCGCTCCAGGTATCGTTGTCGATTTCACCGGTACCGCCTTTGGTGTAACCCCCGAACTTGTAACCGTTGGCGCGACCGGCCGCACTGCTGTTCTTGCCATCGGACGTGGTCTTGAAATAACGCAGATCGGTTTTCAGCGAACCGTATTCACCGAGCGGCAACACATGCAGCAAACCAGCGAAGTGCTGCTGGTAATAGTCTTCCAGATTGGCGTAGTAATACTGAACGGTCAGATCCTTCGTCAGTTTGTAATCGCCACCGGCAAAGGTGAATTTATTGCTTTCCTTTGTGCCGCCCGCAACGGCCAGACCTGCGCTATCGCTGGAAGCACGCCCGGTGGCGTGTTCAAGTTGGCCGGCAGTGACGGTCAGGTTATCGATTTCATTACTGATGACTTGTCCGCCCTCGAAGGTTTGAGGCAACAGCCGGCCATCATTGGAGACCACTACCGGCAACTTCGGCTGTAAGGTGCCGTAACGCAGCTCTGTCTTCGAGAAACGCATCTTGGCAGTCGCACCGACACGGCCCCATTGGTCCGCAGCCTTGTCGCCGTCATTGGGGAACATCGAACCACCGACATGACGACCCGCACCGCTGTCGAGCTTCAAACCCAGCAGGCCAATGGCATCCAGGCCGAACCCCACAGTGCCGTCGGTAAAACCGGATTGATAATTGAGCATGAAGGCCTGCCCCCACTCTTCGGTCTTCGAAGGAGCGGCGGCCCCATCGCGGTTATCATTGTTGAAGTAGAAGTTGCGCAAGTTCAAATTGGCTTTGCTGTCTTTAATGAAATCAGCAGAGGCGAACGGACTCACGGCAATACTCAGGCCGCCGGTCAAAAAACTTAATACTTGAAGCGTGGCTTTCATCAGGACGAACTCCAGCGCAGAACCTATGTTCCGGGCACATTAAAAGGACAGCGGGAAGCACTCAGTCAATCAGGCGATTGACCAATGCGTTAACTAATCATCAGGAAAAGTCTGAACCGTGCGCAGAGAATGATATGGGTTAAAACCTCCGAAGAACTTCGTCAAAAAACGCCTTGAAAAATCTCTGTGCCATCAGTCGATCAATCCATGTGCGTCGTAAAACGGATACGGTCCGGGATACTCACCAAACACGGCGTTATGGGTCACCAGCCCCTGCTGCGCTTGCCAGCGATGCAGCAAATACCCGGCCGGTTCCAGATTGAAATGCGCCGGGGCGGTTTGCTGTAGATCCAGCACGATTTGATGTGAGGTGCCGGGACACACACAACTCAGGCTGCCACCGAAACGCCGCTGCATCGGTCGGTGTAAATGTCCGCAAAGCAAGCGTTCCACCTGCGGGTGACGGGCGATGACCTGCTCAAGCGCCGACGCATTGATGAACGGCTCGCGGTCCATATGACCAATACCGCTGATAAATGGCGGGTGATGCAGAATCAATAACGTCGGTGCATCGGGACGACCAGCCAGTTGCTCATCGAGCCAGAGCAACTGGCTGTCCAGCAATTGACCGCCATGAGCGCCGGGGATCGTCGTGTCCAGACCGATCAGGCGCACCGGGTGCTCTTCAACCACCCAATCCAGTGGTGCGCCGGCAGACATCGGCAGGTAGGCATGATCGGCAAATGCCGCCAGCAAATGCTCGCGATTGTCGTGGTTGCCAGGCACGAGGTAGCAAGGCATTTCCAGGCGCGCCAGTTCGGGATGCAGCACGGCATATTCATCAGGTCGACCGAAGTCCACCAGGTCGCCACTGATCACCACGATGTCGGGACGCGGATGGAGGCGATTCAAATGATCGACAGCACGCCGCAACGCGCCGAGGGTATCGACGACGCCGTAAGTCAGCCTTTGACCGGCTTTAAGGTGCAGATCGCTGATCTGCGCGATGAGAAACGGACGATTCAAGATAAGTTCTCTGAAAACTAAAGATCACGAATGCAGGGTAAACAGCATTTGCGGCTCGATGGCCAAGGCAATCAGCGTGCCGGGGGCGAGGATGACGCCATCGGCGCTGTCCACCAACAATGGCTGTGAAGCACCCACATCCACCAGCAGGCGGCTGTGGGCACCCTGGAAAAACTGCCCCACCAGACGCCCGCGCAGATGACCCTGGTTGTCCGTCACCCGCAAATGCTCAGGGCGGCAGTACACGGTGGCGGGCAGACTCGCACCACTCCACGGCAACTCGCCACCACTGACTCTCAAGCCATGGGACGTACGCTCGGTCACAGAAAAAGCATTGAGGTTGCCAACGAAACTGGCGACGAAAGCGTTGGCCGGTTGCTGATAGATTTCCCGCGGGCAAGCCAATTGCGCGACGCGGCCGTGCTCCATGACCAGGATGCGATCCCCCAACGCCATGGCTTCTCCCTGGTCGTGGGTGACGAACACCGCGGTGATTCCCAAACCACGTAGCAACTGATCCAGCTCGCTGCGCAAGCGCTCACGCAACTGCGCATCCAGCGCAGCCAAAGGTTCGTCGAGCAATAACACCCGCGGCCGAGGTGCCAGTGCTCGGGCCAAGGCGACACGTTGGCGTTGACCGCCGGACAACTCGTGAATGCTGCGCTTGCCATGTTCTTGCAGACCGACCAATTCCAGCAATTCCGAACAACGCTTGTTGCGTTCGGCGGGGGTAAGACCGCGAATCTTCAGGCCGTAAACAATGTTGCCGGCCACATCCAGGTTCGGAAACAACGCATAGTTCTGGAACACCATGCCCACGTCGCGGCGCTCGATGGGCAGGCGTGTGACATCGCTGTCGCCAAAGAATATCTGCCCCACGTCCGGGCGTTCCAGACCGGCGATCAGGCGCAAGGTGGTGGTTTTACCGCAACCGGACGGGCCGAGAATCGCCAAGGTTTCCCCAGCCTCGATGGTCAGGTTTAAATCATGCACAGCAACGGTGCCGTCAGAGAACGCCTTGCGGCAACCCTCAAGGCGAATGGTGGTTCCGGTCATCGGCTCTCTCCTCGGGAAATACGGGCGCTGATGGCCTGCAGCGCAATGAGCAGCGGCACGATCATCAACAGGAATATGAGGGTGTAGGCGCTGGCGACTTCCAGCCTGGCCGAGGCATAACTGTCGGCCAAGCCCACCGGCAATGTTTTGGTCATCGGGGTATGGAGCATCCAGGTCAGGTTGAACTCACCCAACGACAGGGTGACAACCATCAACACCCCGGCGAGAATCCCGGCCCGGCAGTTGGGCACCACCACACTGAAGAAACGCTGGATCGGCCCGGCGCCAAGACTGGCCGCTGCGTCTTCCAGCGTTGGCAGGTGCTGACGTTGCATCACAGCCATCACCGGGCGAACCAGAAATGGCAGGGTGAACAGCACATGGCCGACGAGAATGAATAACCAGCTGCTGCGAAACCCACCGAACTGACCATAGGTGAGCAGCAACGCCAAGGCGCTGGCCAGGCCTGGCATCGCCACGGGCAACACCATCAGTTCTTCGAACGCGCGGCTGAAGCGATTGTTCATCCGCACCAACGCGTAAGCCGCCGGTACGCCAATCACGCAGACACACAGAGCACAGGCCACCGCCAGTTGCAGGGATAGCCAGACGGTCGACGAATAGGTTTGCCAAACCTGTATCAACCAGTCGAATGTGAATCCGCTGGACAGGCCTGCGAAGTAATTGCGCGTCAGCCCCGCCAGCAGCGACATCAGCACGGGCACCAACATAAAGGCACAGACCAGCAAGGTAAAAACCAGTTGCCCGACAAACAGCGTTGAGCGTTTCACAATACAGTCCCCGATTGTTTGACCAGCCGCCGGGTCAGCAGCAGCGCGGCCCAGGTCACCACACCCAACACCACCGACAGCGCAGCCGCCACAGCGAAGTTGGCGTAATTGGTGAAAACGTTGTAGATCGCCACAGGGGTCACGTTCAGCCGAGTGCCCAAGGTAAAGGCCGTACCGAATGCGCCCATGGAGGTCGCGAAACAGATCGCCCCACATGAGACCAATGCCGGCGCCAGGCCGGGCACAATGACATCGCAGACCACTCGCCAATGACCCGCCCCCAGTGAATGGGCGGCTTCTTCCAGGCTACGATCCAGGCTTTCGCAAGCGGCCATCACCGTGAGAATCACCCGCGGAATCGAGAAGTACAGATAGCCGATGAACAACCCCGTCAGCGAGTAGGCAAAAATCCAGCGCTCCCCCACCAGCTCAAGGCCGAGCGTGGCGAACAGCCCCTGACGACCGGACAGCAGAATCACCAGAAAGCCGACCACCACGCCGGGAAACGCCAGCGGAAAGGTCAATAAGGCGACCAGTGCCGAGCGGCCGAAGAAGCGCTGGCGAGCCAGAAACACGCCACTGATACCGCCCACCAACAGCGCCGCAAGGGTCACCACGAGAGCAAGAATGCAGGTCTGCGCCAGGCTGCCCAGGTATTGCGCGCTGCCAAGCACTTGCCAGTAACCGCTGTCGCTGCCGTCGCGGCTTTGCGCACCCAGCACTATCAGATGCGCCAGCGGCAATAACCAGAATGCGAACAGCACAGCTGCTGCTGGCGCTAGTGCCCAGGCAGCTGTCGGTCGCAAGCGCGGCACGATGGACCAACCCGACCGGACTTCCCGGGCTTTTACTACCGAAGCCGTCACTTACTTGACCTCACTCAGATAACGCGCCGAGAAGGCTTCCTGCACCGCCGCCATGTGTTCGTAATCAACTACGCCGGCCCGTGCATACTCGCTGTCCGGCAGGAACTGCGCGGCGACGTCGGCAGGCATCTTCACCGCGCGCACTGGTCGCAGGTACGCCTTAGCCCACAGCGCCTGACCTTGATCGGACAGGACGAAATCCAACACCTTCTCGGCGTTGGCACGATGCGGGGCGTTGGCGACCATGCTCATCACGTAAGGCACGCTGATGCTGCCTTCTTTGGGGATCACGAACGCTACGTTAGCGTTGTCCTTGTAACGCGCCCGATAGGCGTTGAAGTCGTAATCGACCAAAATTGGCAACTCGCCGGACAGTACCCGCGCGTAAGCCGTCTGCTTGGGCACAATGGGCGAGTTTTTCGCCAGTTTCCGGAAGTAATCGATGGCGGGGGCGAAGTTATCCAGGGTGCCACCCATTGCCTGATTGATGGCCACGGCAGATACGTAACCCACGAAAGCGCTGGACGGATCAAGATAACCAACCATGCCTTTGTATTCGGGCTTGAGGAGATCGGCCCAGCTTTGCGGAACCGGCAAACCACCCAGTGCATCGACATTAACCATGATGCCAAGGGTGCCGGAGTGAATCGCAAACCAATGACCTTCCGGATCTTTCAGACCGATTGGAATCTGATCCCAACCCTTGGGCTTATAAGTTCCAGTCACGCCTTTTTTTTGCGCCTGTAAACCGAACGTCACGCCGTAATACACCACGTCGGCCACCGGAGCGGCCTGTTCGGCCACTAGTTGCGCCAGTGACTGGCCGGAGTTCTTGTTGTCCAGTGGGACCTGCACGCCGGTGGTGTCGGCAATCGCCTTGAGCTGCACGCCCCAGTCCGCCCACTCTGGCGGGCAGTTGTAGCAAATCGCCGTTTCGGCGGCTTGTGCCAGGCTGGTCACACCGCATAGCAGCAACGCCGCCAGGGTTTTACTGAATCGGATCATCAAACATCTCCTCGTAGGGCTGAGTACTTTCGCCCGACCGGATATGGCAGGGCAGGCAATGGGAAACTGGTGCGGCGCCAGCGATCTGCGCCAACAGTTGATCGATCACGGTGCAAGCCAGCGCCGCGATGGGTTGAACGACGCTGCACAGCGTCGGGTGCATTTGAGTACCAAGGGAAATACCGTCAAAGCCAATGACCGAGAGCTGCCGGGGCACGTTCCAGCCGTTGCGCCGCAGTTCCGCGATCAGACTGATCGCCAGCAAGTCGTTGGAGCAGACCAGCGCACTGGGTGCCTGCGGGCTGCGCAATAAGGGCTCGATGACGGCGAAGTCTGCCTGGGTATGGGCAGGCATTTCGATCACCGGCAGGCTGTCGAGGCCGGCCTCACGCATAGCGTCGAGATAACCGGCGTAACGCAGTCGAGAGCGGTCTGACTGCAAGGCTGGACCGGCAACCATGCCGATCTGCGAGTGTCCCGTTTCCAGCAGATAACGGGTGGCGAGCGCCATACCGGCGCGATTATCCACCGACACAGCGCTGTAATCAGGATTGTCGGGCTGGTGATAGGCCAGCACAAAAGGCGTGTCTTCGTTGGCAAGGTTTTGCAGCACGCGACTGCTCTGGGCATCAGTCACGGTAAGGACCAGACCATCGACCCTTTGGCGCAACAAATCCTCGACCACCGCGCTTTCGCGCTCGCTGTTGTAGTCGGTAGTTGCCAGCAACAGGTTGTAACCGTGCAAGCGTGCAGCCTGCTCCATCGCCTGAAATTGCTCGGCGAACACAGGGTTAAGCAGATTGGGCACCACCACACCGATCAGGTTGGTGGTTTGCAAGCGTAGTTGGCGGCCGAGGCGATTAGGCCGAAAACCTAGCTGACGCGCAGCGGCGAATACTTGCTCTCGGGTCGCCGGACGCACAACTTCGGGGGAGGCAAAGGTTCGCGCGGCGGTCGCCCGCGAAACACCTGCCAGCCGTGCAACCTCTTTCAAATCTGTCATGTTCACTCGCTTGAGATCGATCTCATTGGCGATGACATTACTTGGGAAACATGGCACTCCTGCGATGAATAAATGACGTTTTGATGTCAGGCGCTCACCCGCTATCCTGCGCATCCCGCCAAGAAAAAGGTCTACCGTGGCGTGGAACCGATCTGCACGCCAAGCCCGGGTAGCTCATCGTGTTGAGCGATCCGAACAATCCTCAGTGCACACGTGAAGAAGTGTTGCTCATGGAAGCGGCTCAGAAAGTGGACGCGGCACTCAAGCCCATGTCCGACGAAGAAGCGAGCTTCATGGTCCGCTATCGGAGCCAGATAGAATCCGTTCTTTCGCAAGGCTCTACATCAATCGGTGTTGGAGAATCGATCTTCGCCAAGAACCTTGAAGACCTGAAAACGTCGCTAAAGCAAATCGAAACGCGGCATCAGAAAAGAAAACAGATCAGTCCACATTGTTCTAAAGAAATGACCATTCATCTTGAAGTTCCACTCACCTGTCAGATATGACAGGTGACAGCCGCTGTGTTTCAAGCCTTCAATCATCCCGTGTATTCATGCCTGAACAGAAATGTTCGCCATGCACAACTAATGATTGCCTGACAGTGGACCGGGTTTACTCCTGGGCCCGTTCGAAGCTTGAGATCGAGGCGCAGCATCATGCAAATGGAATGGACGTGGATGAGGTCGTGGCTGCTGGTATTGCTACTGTTCAATAGCTTGGGTGAAGCCGCAACCGGCCCGGAAATCGCACAGTTGCTCAACAAGCGCTATGAAAACGTGCAAACAGAGTGTGCGGGCGGCAACCCGGCGTATTTTTGCAGCGGCGTCATGTTGCATGGCAGCACTCCGATGATCGAGTTCTGGAAACACGATGATGTGGCCGCGCAATTGGGGGCGGAAAGTTTTGTCTATCTGCGTGCCGATTTGGGTACGCAGACATTGTCGTCAGCCAACGGCATGGTGTTCAGTGATTCATTCACGGCCATCGGCAAGGATCAGCCACTAGACGTTCTTTGCGCCTATCCTTTCGCGTTTGAACCTGTTGAGAGCCGTGCTGGTTTCGGTTGCGGCCTGTCAGCGGCAAGTCGACAGGCCGCCGACGCGAGCTCTTGCGCAAGCGAGGGAGTGAGTGACTCAGCGAGTTGGCTGGCGCACTTCGAGCAACAAGGCCGACAACCCACAAAGCAATGCTCGTTGAGCAGCCTCAATCCCATGCTATTCAAGGCCAGCCTGCTGGCGCATCAAGGCATCGACAGCGATTGGTCGGCCAGACCTACCCAGTTGCAGATACGTAACTGGGACGAAAGCACACCCCAAAAAATTCCGATGCAGGCGCTTTTTTACGATGCGAATAAATCAGGTTCGTTGCTCGCGGCACAGAAAGATCAGTATGACTACTTTGCAACTACCGGGAATTGGCTGCCAATTCTGCGAATGGATTTGGCTCAGGCAGAGCGTGCGGTATTCGGATTCAATCAGCAGGATCAGTTG
Source organism: Pseudomonas sp. 58(2021) (assembly GCF_017491585.1). Lineage (NCBI taxonomy): Bacteria > Pseudomonadati > Pseudomonadota > Gammaproteobacteria > Pseudomonadales > Pseudomonadaceae > Pseudomonas > Pseudomonas sp. 58(2021). The sequence goes on along the minus strand of NZ_JAFGYZ010000010.1, from coordinate 229,807 downwards.
TACATCGGTTATCAAGTGGCCGATAAGCTGAATGCACGGTATGCCGATACTACGCCTGCTTGTCGTGGTAACACGCCCGCCTACGACTGCAATGGCGTGTTGATCAGAGTGACAAGTGCTTCACCTAACTACCATGCGTGGAACCCAAGCCTCGGATCGGTAGAGCGGAATGGCGTGGCATTTTCCTATGTGCGTGAGGATGTCGGCACCAAGAGTTTTTTGTATTCGAAAAGCCAAGGTTTGATCCTCAAGGAAATGGCGGCACCCACAGGTTTTCCCCTTACCGTACGATGCGCCTATCCGTTTGATGCCGCTACCGATACTCGAAGCGACAGTTGTAACGAGTATATGGCGTTACCCATTAGCAAGCCCTGTTTGGAGCTAGGTGTTATCGATATCGCAACATGGCTCGTTTACTACGATCAGTTGAATGGGGTTTATGGGCACCATTGTAGTTTCGGTCCAAATCAATCCGAATTTGCGATGAGTGTTGATGTTAGATCTCACCTTCCTGATCCTGGTATGCGCAGGCTTCATAACGAGGTCATCATCGCCGCATGGCCCCAGAACATTCCGCGACAGCTCCCCATTCAAGCCTTTTTCTATACAAATGAAACGGCGTTAACGAGCGCTCGCTTTTTTCAGCGCGATTATTTTCAGCAGACGGGGCAGTTCATGCCCATTGTCCGGGTGGACTTGAGCGCGTCTGATGGCCGCGTCTTTGTTTATGATCCTCAGGCCCAAATTGCTCAAAGTCCGATACTGCAAGTGCCACACGCGCCAGATGTCAGCGCGAGTGTGAACCTGGCCGCTCTTGATGCCAAATCAGGTGTACAGGTGAGCGTTGCCTACCCCGGTATGAATAAGGAGCAAAGCATTCAGTTGATAATGTCCGGCACTCCGGGAGTCGGCTCCCCTACGATTCCACCCATGCAGGGCGCGGAGAGTGGGAGTGTGGAGTTTTCGATTGATTCTGAGGCCATTGCTGCCAACGTCGGCAACGCAGCTAAAACCTTCATACTCAAGTACGAAGTCACGGAGGGCGGCAGTAAAACCTCGTCGGGCACGCTGACTGTAAACCTCTCGCCGTTACCTGCCGCGGAGTTGGATAAACTCAGCATCGTACAGGCTGATGGCGATGAGCTGGATCTCAGCGACGTCACGGAGGGCGGTACTTTGCGTGCGGGGATCTGGGCATTCATGAAGGCTGGTCAGCCTGTTTGGCTGGAATTGAAAGGCAAGACTGCCACGGATAAAGAGCACAATCGTCAGGTTTGGAATGTCCCGGGCGCGTCGGTAAATCAGAAATGGATAAATGACGGGGAATATTTTCAGGACGTGCCATACAGCTATCTCAAAGAGCTGGGAAACGATAGCGTGCTCGAGCTGCATTACAAGTTGGCTTTGACCATGAGCCAAGTCAAGGCGGACGCTATCGACGGGCCGGTGAAACGGTACAGGATCAAATCGGTGGGTGCTGTGAAAGCCTCTGTTTCCCGAACAGGGACCTATATAAAAATTCCCGGTACCGCATCGCGGCATCCTTAATAACGTCGTCGCTATTTGGCTCTGAAGGCGCATCCGGACATTCACCGCTCCATCGCGTCACCGTCATGTCTTTGAGCTGCTCACCCAGTGATCGAGCAGGGTGAAAAACGAATACAAGAGAAATGACCGTTGGTCGTAAACATCCGAATACCTGTCAGATCTGACAGGTGACGCTTCCTGCGGTCCACGATTGAATCACTCCGTCAAAACAATCTCACGAAACGGAGTTACTGATATGTCTACATCCAAGTCCAATGCCACCGCACCCGTGATCGTTTCTATCAGGGATTCCAAGGGTGAAGTACCTCAAAACGGAAAAACCTCTGATACCAGTGTGACAGTCGCAGGTCACTCGGAACCAGGGACGAACGTCAAAGTGTTCGATGGAACAATGTTGAAAGGTACTGTCCCTGCTGACACAGCAGGCCATTGGTTACTGGTTTTAAGTGAGCTTGCTCTGGGTGCACACATGATTGCGGCCGTTGCTGACGGTCCTTGGTCAGCTTCCAGAACATTTTCAGTGGTTCAACAGTAGAAAATTGATTCAATGGTTGTGAGTGAAGATCGGGAGATTTGAGGCGCGAGGTCCTCAAGGATCCCGATCTGTTCCTTATACATCGTGCCTGACGTTTTTGAGCGGGCTAGGGGGGTTCCGGGCGACTGAGCAACGTTTCAAGCCGAGCCAAAGGGGGCCGCTCTTGTCCCCGATCAAAAACCTGCACCCCAACCTTCAACAACCGCCCATTCTCCGCCCCCCCAATCACCTGCTCACACCGCAACAACAACCGCCCCTGATCACACTCCATCGCCTTGAACCCCATCGGCAACCGCCCCTCCAGCCGCAATTCCGCCATCCGATTCTGCGCCGCAATCATCGCAATCGAGCGATCCCGCAAGATCCCGCTGCTCTGCGTCATCAACCCCGCCACGCGCACGGCGGCGGACATGGCCACGGCGATGATCGCCAGCGCGACGAGCACTTCAATCAGGGTGAATCCGGCTTGCGGAGAGGGGGTGCGCATCGGGGGCTCGGGCTGTTGGGCAGCCCTTGACGCTAACGCCCGTGCTTGACGGCTTGACGACGGAAACTCCCGAGGATTTTCAACATCCCTGACATATCTTCTTGCAACACTGCGCGTCGAATCGAATCAAGCCAGGGAATGACGAGATGGATATCGCGCAGTTCAAACAGCCCAGTCGACCGAGCCGGATGCCCCGTGGGCAGCAGGGTTTCACGCTGATCGAGATCATGGTGGTCGTGGTGATTCTCGGGATTCTGGCGGCGATGGTGGTGCCCAAGGTGCTCGACCGGCCGGATCAGGCGCGGGCCACGGCGGCGAAGCAGGACATTGGCGGGTTGATGCAGGCGCTGAAGTTGTATCGCCTCGATCACGGCACTTACCCGAGCCAGAGCCAGGGCCTGAAAGTGTTGGTGGAGCGGCCGGCCGATGCGAAGAACACCAACTGGCGCTCATACCTGGAGCGCCTGCCGAATGACCCGTGGGGTCGTCCTTATCAGTACCTCAATCCCGGTGCCAACGGCGAGATCGACATCTTTTCCCTCGGTGCCGACGGCCAGCCTGACGGCGACGGCGTGAATGCCGACATCGGTTCCTGGCAGTTGTAAGGCCGGTCATGAACTACCAATCGAACCAGCAGGGGATGGCGATCATCAGTGCGCTGCTGATCGCGGCGGTGGTCGCGGTGATCGCCGCCGGGATGCTGACGCGTCAGAGCGTTTCGACCCGGGCGCTGGAAGCCGAACAATTGCGCGTGCAGGGCCGTTGGGTGCTGCACGGCGGGTTGGAGATCAGCCGGCAATTGTTGTGGGATGCGCGGCAACGCGATCCGCTGACCCGACTCGATCAACCCTGGGCGCTGCAGTTGAACACTCAAGGTTTCGAAGGGCGGCTGGAGGATGAGCAGGGCAAGTTCAACCTGCGCAATCTGGTGGCCAACGAACGGATCGACGACGCCCAGGTTCAGGCCTTTGAGCGCCTGTGTGGGTTGATCGGTATCAGCGACGCGTTGAGTCGTCGCATCAGTCAGCGGGTGATCGGCTCGTATCCGCATCTGCTCAATGCACAACTGACGGATAAACCTGTGACGAAAAACACCTTCGACAGCGGCCGCAGCACGTCGCCGTCTGCCTCGCGCAAACCGCAATCGCCAACCTTGCCGATGCTGCGCAATCTTGAAGACCTGCGCAGTGTCGACGGGGTCAACGATGCGGTGCTGATGAAACTGGCGCCGTACCTGACGGTGATTCCGGCGACCACCTGGCTCAACGGCAACACCGCCACGGCACCGGTGCTGGCAGCTTATGTGCCGGGGCTGTCGCTGGAGCGGGCGCAGGCACTGATCAATGAACGCGACGCCGGGCGCTGGTTCATCAATCGCGGGGATTTCGTCAATCGCCTGCGCTTGCCGCAACTGGAGATCACCAGCGTCAAGGTCGGGATCACCAGTGACTGGTTTCGGCTGCGTGGGCAGGCGCGGCGCGATCAGCGGCGGGTCAGCCTCGATGCGTTGCTGCATCGCAGCGAGGATCGTTTGCCCCAGGTGATCTGGTCGCGGGTGGGCGTATGAACCACTTGCGCCTAAGTTTGCCGCCACTGGCGGAACTCAATCTCGACAGTGAGCTGGACTGCGCGTGGCTGGACCGCCACGGCAAGGTCACTCGCCAGGATCGTCAACGGCTGCGCAAACTGCCGAAGCTGCCGCTGGTGTGTTTCCTGCACCCGACCGACAGCCTGCTGGCGAGCATCAACCTGCCGCCGTTGACCACCAGCAAAACCGCCGCCGCCGTGCAGTGCGCCGCGCAGGCGCTGATGCTCAGCGACATCACCACGATGCACGTCGCCCATGGCCCGCGCGACGCTTCGGGGCAGGTGCAGATTGCCTGGTTGCCGCGCCGGGACTTGCAATACTTCGGGCAGTTGCTGCACGAGACCGGGTTGAACCTGAAAGGCCTGTACCCGGCGGCCTACAGCTTGCCGGTGATGGCCGGCGGCGTCGGGCAACTGCTCGGCGATCATTTGTTGTTGCGTCAGGGGCCGGACTCGGCGCAGGTGCAACCGTTGATCGATGAAGCGTGGTTGATGGAAATTGCCCTGCCTGCGCACTGGATCGGTGAGGGCGCGCCGCAGGCGGTGCAGTCGACATTGGCCGACGCACAACGCTGGTCCGGGCCATTACCGAGTTGGGGCCTGCACGGCGGCATTCAGCAACCCGGTGCCGAAGGTCGGGGCTGGGGACGGGCGGTGGGTTTGTCTGCGCTGGCGCTGGTGGTCTGGGTGATCGGTTTGAACCTGTACGCCGCCCGCGAGGCCGGGGCAGGGCAACTGATCAAGGCGCAGATGGCGCAGCGGGTGAAGCAGGCGTTCCCCGAGTTGCCGGTGATCCTCAATCCGCTGCAACAGGCCCGTCAGCAAATCGCAGCGCGCCAGCAAGGCGCGCAGGACGCGCCGGGTCAGGATTTCAGTCGGCTGGTGTTGCAGGCGGGCAGCGGTATGCCGTTCATGGCGGGCACGGTGCAGCGTCTGGCGTTCGTCGACGGTGTGCTGCAACTGCGTCTGCTGCCTGAGGCCCGGCGCTCGGGTAACGACAAGGACTGGCAGGCGGCGCTGGCCCAGGCAGGAATCAGTGTCAGCGCCGATGAGGACGGCTGGGTCTTGCGCCCGGCCGGCGAGGTGGCCGCTGTCGCTGACAACGACGACAGCAGCGGAGCCGAAGATGAATAGCCCAGCGGTGGCGAAATACCGCGCCGGTTGGCAGCGCTTCAATGCTCAGTTGCAGGCCCGTTGGCAGCCGTTGGCCGTGCGGGAAAAACGCATGGTCGGCGGCATGGCGGCGCTGTTGCTGGGGCTATTTGTGTGGGTGGTGCTGATTCAGCCGCCGCTGAAGAAGATCGCCGCCTCGCAGGTCGAAACCCCGAAGCTGCGCGCCCAGGCCGAAGCGCTGGAAGTGCTGTTGCGCGACGTCAGCGTACGTCCGGACGGTCAGAACCTGGAGCAGTCGCTGCAACAGACCTTGCAGGCTGGCGGACTGGGCGGCCATTACCAACTGGCGGCCGCGTCCGCAGGGTGGCAGTTGACCTTCGACGCAGCCCCCGCCGACGCCGTCCTCGACTGGTTGTTGATCCAGCCCCGCCGTTTTTCACTGCAAGTGGTCGAGGCGCGCCTGCAACGCACTGACGACACCGCAACCGATGACACCGCCGGCACTCTGTCGGGCACCGTACGCATGGATCAGGCGCTGGGCGCTAAGGAAGCTTCATGAAGGGGTCAGGATCCAAACGCATGGCGTTGCCGATGCTGTTGATGGCATTGAGCGCATGCAGCAACACCACGCCACCGAATCAACCGCCGCTGCTGGTGGACAGCGAACTCGGCCGGCCGCTGGCCAACACCCAGCGCAGCGGCGACGCGGTGCTCGACCGCGAGCGGGCGCAGGCTCAGGTCAGACCGGCGCCCAAGCCATTGCACAACATCACCGAGCGCGCCCGCAGCGGCGGGGTGGTGCGGGGCACGACGTTGCCGGCCAATCCGTTGGGCGATCAACCGGTGACGCTGAATTTTGTCGATGCCGATATTCAAGCGGTGGTGCGGGCGTTGTCCCGCTCCACCGGTCAGCAGTTTCTGGTGGATCCTCGGGTCAAGGGCAATCTGACGCTGGTCTCCGAAGGCCAGGTGCCGGCGCATCAGGCTTACGACATGCTGCTGGCGGCGCTGCGCATGCAGGGTTTCAGCGTGGTCGATGTCGGCGGTGTGGCGCAGGTGGTGCCGGAGGCCGACGCCAAGTTGCTCGGCGGGCCGATCTACAGCGCCGACAAACCGGCGGGCAACGGCATGCTCACCCGCACGTTCCGCCTGCAATACGAGAACGCGGTGAACCTGATCCCGGTGCTGCGCCCGATCGTGTCGCCGAACAATCCGATCAATGCCTATCCGGGCAACAACACCATTGTCGTCACCGATTACGCCGAGAACCTCACGCGGGTCGCGCAACTGATTCAAGGCATCGATACGCCGAGCGCCATCGACACCGACGTGGTACAGATCCAGAACGGCATCGCCGCCGACATCGCGCCGATGGTCGCCGACCTGCTTGATGCACCGGGCAATGACCCGACCCAGAAAATCGCAGTGATCGGCGACCCGCGCTCCAACACCATCATCATCCGCGCCGGCAGCCCCGAGCGCACCGAGTTGGCGCGCAATCTGATCTACAAACTCGACAACGCCCAGAGCAACCCGAGCAACCTGCACGTGGTGTATCTGCGCAACGCCCAGGCCGGCAAACTGGCCCAGACCTTGCGCGGTTTGTTGACCGGCGAGAGCGACAGCGGCACCAGCGACAGTGCACGCTCAGTACTCAGTGCGATGGGCGGCTCCACCAACTCGGGCGGCGGGCAGAACGGCCAGAGCGGCACGCAAACCAACGGCAGCACTTCGACCACCAACAACGGCAGCACCGGCGGCAGCTATGCCCAGGGCAGCAGCGCCACCAGCGGCAGCAGCAATGCGCAGAGCAGCGAACAGAACGTCGCGTTCAGCGCTGGCGGCGTGACCATTCAGGCGGATGCGACCACCAACACCTTGCTGATTTCCGCGCCGGAGCCGCTGTACCGCAACCTGCGCGAAGTCATCGATCTGCTCGACCAGCGCCGTGCGCAAGTGGTGATCGAAAGCCTGATCGTCGAAGTCGGCGAGGACGATGCCAGCGAGTTCGGCGTGCAATGGCAGACCGGCAATCTGGCCGGCAACGGCGTGATCGGTGGGGCCAACCTTGGTGGCTCGGGGATCAACGTCAACGGCAAGACCAGTGTCGACGTGTTGCCCAAAGGTTTGAACCTTGGCTACGTCAACGGCACCGTCGACATCCCCGGGATCGGCAAGATCCTCGACCTGAAAGTGCTGGCCCGGGCGCTGAAGAGCAAGGGCGGCACCAACGTGCTGTCGACACCGAACCTGCTGACCCTGGACAACGAAGCGGCGAGCATTTTCGTCGGCCAGACCATCCCCTTTGTCAGCGGCAGCTACGTCACCGGTGGCGGTGGCAACAGCAACAACCCGTTTCAGACCGTGACCCGGGAAGAAGTCGGCTTGAAGCTCAACGTGAGGCCGCAGATTTCCGAGGGCGGCACGGTGAAGCTCGACATCTATCAGGAAGTCAGCAGCATCGACGAACGCGCTTCGGCGGCGGCCAACTCCGCGGGGATCGTCACCAGCAAACGCGCACTCGACACCAGCATCCTGCTTGATGACGGGCAGATCATGGTGCTTGGCGGTCTGCTGCAGGACGGCTACAGCCAGAGCAATGACGCGGTGCCGTGGCTGTCGAGCATTCCGGGGATCGGCGCGCTGTTTCGCAACGAGCGCCGTTCGATCACCAAGACCAACCTGATGGTGTTCCTGCGCCCGTACATCATCCGCGACAGCGCGGCGGGGCGCAGCATCACGCTTAACCGCTATGACTTCATGCGCCGCGCCCAGGGCGGTCTGCAACCGGAGCGCAGCTGGGCGATGCCGGACATGCAGGCGCCGCAATTGCCCGCCACCGCCCAAGGCGTGCCGGCACCGGTGTCCGGCCCCCGCGCGACTATCAAAGCGGTGCCGCTGCAATGAGCGCATTGCCTTATGCCTGGGCCAAGGCGCAGCGGATTCTGCTGCGCGACGGCGTGCTGACGGTGTGCCCGTCGACGCCGGGCTGGTCGATCAGCGAGGTGCGCCGGCAGTTCGGCGCGGCCAGGCTTGAGCGGGTGCGCGATGACGAACTCGACGGCCTGCTGGCCACTGCCTACGCCGACACCGGCAGTGCGGCGGCGGTGGTCGGTGCGGCGGAAAACGAAGTCGACCTCGACCGCCTGATGCAGGACATGCCGGAAATCACCGACCTGCTCGACACCCAGGATGGCGCGCCGGTGATCCGCATGATCAACGCGTTGCTCACCCAGGCGGCGCGGGACGAGGCCAGCGACATTCACATCGAACCGTTCGAAACCCATTCGGTGGTGCGCTACCGGGTCGACGGCACCCTGCGCGACGTGGTGTCGCCGCGCAAGGCCTTGCACGGTGCACTGGTGTCGCGGATCAAGATCATGGCCCAGCTCGACATCGCCGAAAAACGCCTGCCGCAGGACGGCCGCATTGCGCTGCGCGTAGCGGGGCGACCGATCGACATTCGTGTTTCCACCGTGCCCACCGGCCATGGCGAGCGGGTGGTGATGCGTTTGCTCGACAAACAGGCCGGGCGCCTGCATCTGGAGACCCTGGGCATGGACGCGCAGGTGCTGGCCAAACTCGATCACCTGATCCGCCAGCCCCACGGCATCGTGCTGGTCACCGGCCCGACCGGCAGCGGCAAGACCACCAGTCTCTACGCGGCGCTGGCGCGGCTGGATGCGAGCACCAGCAACATCCTCACCGTGGAAGACCCGGTGGAATACGATCTGCCGGGCATCAGCCAGATTCAGGTCAACGCCAAGATCGACATGACCTTCGCCCTCGCGTTGCGCGCCATTCTGCGTCAGGACCCGGACATCATCATGATCGGCGAGATCCGCGATTTGGAAACCGCGCAGATTGCGGTGCAGGCTTCGCTGACCGGTCACCTTGTACTCGCAACGTTGCACACCAACGACGCGGTGTCGGCGGTCAACCGCTTGGTCGACATGGGCGTCGAGCCGTTTCTGCTGGCTTCGTCGATGCTCGGTGTGTTGGCCCAGCGCTTGGTACGACGGTTGTGCAATCAGTGCAAACAAGAAGACCCGGCGACGCCCGGCACCTGGCGCCCGGTCGGTTGCGCGGCGTGCAATCACACCGGTTACAGCGGCCGGACCGGCATTCATGAATTGTTCTGCATCGATGACGACATCCGCACGCTGATCCACCAAGGGGCAGGGGAACAGGCGTTGCGTGCGGCGGCGAGCAAGGCCGGGATGTTCAGCCTGCGCGAGGACGGCGAACGCTGGATTCGCAGCGGTACTACGGCGCCGGAAGAAATCCTTCGTGTGACACGGGACGCCTGATGAATCGCTATCGTTTTGAGGCCGCCGATGCCAGCGGCAAGATCGAATCCGGGCATCTGGAGGCGGACAGTCAGGGCGCCGCGTTTGGCGTGCTGCGCAGTCGTGGCCTGACGGCGTTGTCGGTGGAGAGGGAAAGCAACGTCTCCCAACATGGCGGCGGTGGATTGTTCAGCGCCAAGCTGTCGGATAACGATCTGGCATGGGCCACCCGGCAACTGTCGAGCCTGCTGGGTGCCAGTCTGCCGCTGGAAGCGGCGCTGAGCGCCACGGTCGAACAGGCCGAGAAAAAACACATCGCCCACACCCTCAGCGCCGTGCGCGCCGATGTGCGCAGCGGCATGCGTCTGGCCGAAGCGCTGGCGGCGCGGCCTCGGGATTTTCCGGAGATTTACCGGGCGTTGATTGCGGCGGGTGAGGAGTCCGGGGATCTGGCGCAGGTGATGGAACGGCTGGCGGATTACATCGAGGAACGTAACAACCTGCGCGGCAAGATTCTCACCGCGTTCATCTATCCGGGCGTGGTCGGGCTGGTGTCGATTGGTATCGTGATTTTCCTGCTCAGTTATGTGGTGCCGCAGGTGGTCAGCGCGTTTTCCCAGGCCCGGCAGGATCTTCCGGGCCTGACGCTGGCGATGCTCAATGCCAGTGATTTCATTCGCGCCTGGGGCTGGTTGTGTGCAGGGGTCATGGCCGCTGCGTTCTGGAGTTGGCGCTTGTATCTGCGTAACCCGGCGGCGCGTTTGAGCTGGCATCATCGGGTGTTGAAGCTGCCGCTGATCGGGCGGTTTGTGCTGGGGTTGAACACCGCACGGTTCGCCTCGACGCTGGCGATTCTCGGTGGCGCCGGCGTGCCGTTGTTGCGGGCGCTGGAAGCGGCGCGGCAGACCTTGTCGAATGATCGTCTGAGCCTGAGCGTCAATGAGGCCACCGCCAAGGTGCGCGAGGGCGTCAACCTGGCGGCAGCGCTGAAGGTGGAGAACGTGTTCCCGCCGGTGCTGATTCACCTGATCGCCAGCGGTGAGAAAACCGGCGCGCTGCCGCCGATGCTCGAGCGTGCAGCGCAAACCTTGTCCCGTGATATCGAGCGCCGGGCGATGGGTATGACCGCGTTGCTGGAGCCGCTGATGATCGTGGTGATGGGCGGGGTGGTGCTGGTGATCGTGATGGCGGTGCTGTTGCCGATCATCGAGATCAACCAGTTGGTGCAGTAGGGGTGTGTCTGTTGGTTTGATGTTGTCTGCTTCGGCCCCTTCGCTGGCAAGTCGAATCGTCGCACCGCAGCTCCCACAGGTTTTTGTGTTGGGAAGAAAATTGCATTAACAACACCGAACACTGTGGGAGCTGGCTTGCCAGCGATAGGGCCAGTCAAAGCGATAAATAATTCAGCATTTTTGCAAAGGATTCTCCATCACCCGAGCCTCGATCCAGCCATCCTCGGGTTCTCCTTTCTGTCATCTGCAACGGCCCTTCAAGGGCTGTGGCCGATCCCCCCGAAAAGCTTGCCGCAGACACTCCGCACAACGGCGCAAACACCCGAGAAAATCCCTCGAAAATCAGCCTGCACCTCCCGAGGTTTTTTCCTTTATCTGTCACCGGAAACTGCGAATTTCTCAGTGCGACTTAACCACGGACCCCGCTTGCGAAGGTCGGCGGTGAGTCTTCCCAGTGTCATGCAAGTCCCCTGAAAACCTGTGTTCACAACCAACGTTGAAAAGGAGATTCTTCATGTTCAAGCGCACTCTGATCGCAGCTTCCCTGACCGTCGCTGCCCTGGCTTCCGCCCAGGCCATGGCCGCCAACGTAACCGGTGGTGGCGCGACTCTGCCTGCCGCTCTGTACAAAGGCTCTAGCAACAGCATCCTGCCAGCCAACTTCAGCTACGTCGGTACCGGTAGCGGCACTGGCAAGACCGCTTTCCTGACCAACAACTCGGCGCTGTTCAGCACCACCGGTTCGGTGCACTTCGCCGGTAGCGACTCGATCCTCAGCGCTTCGGAAATCAGCACCTACAACACCAACTTCGGTGCTTCGTACGGCCCGCTGATCCAGCTGCCGTCGGTCGCCACTTCGGTTGCCATCCCTTACAAAAAAGCCGGCCAGACGGCTCTGAACCTGACCAGCGCCCAGCTCTGCAATGTGTTCTCCGGTACTGCGACCACTTGGGGCCAATTGCTGGGCAACTCTGATGCCACGCCGATCCGCGTTGTGTATCGCAGCACTGCCAGCGGCACTTCGGAAATCCTCACCCGTCACCTGAACAACGTTTGCCCGGGCAAGTTCTCGGTCAACACCACGTTCGCCAACTCGTTGCTGCCAGCCGGTACTGCGCTGCCATCGACTTTCGTCGGTGTGGCCAACACCGCTGACGTCGCTGTTGCCGTGAACGCCGTTGACGGCTCCATCGGTTATGTCGGCCCGGACGGCGTGAACGCCAGCAGCAACGCCGTGGTTTCTCGCGTCAACGGCGTACAGCCGACGCCGGCCAACGTCACGACCGCGCTGTCTTCGGTCGCACTGCCAACCGCGCCAGCCAACCCGGCGCAATGGGCTCCAGTGGTTGCCAACCCAACCAGCGGTTACCCGATCGCTGCCTACACCAACTTCATCTTCGGCCAGTGCTACAAGGACGCCTCCGTGGCGGCTGACGTCAAAGCCTTCCTGACCACTCACTACAGCGTGCCGGGCAATGCCGCTGCAACCATCGCTCACGGCTTCAGCGTGGTTCCGACCAACTGGAAAAATGCTGTGACCGCCAACTTCATCACCAACTCCACCGGCAACAACCTGAACATCAACAACGCCAGCGTTTGCAACGGCATCGGCCGTCCTCTGTAAGGTTTCATCCGCAGTCCGCAGTCCGCCGTTCGAATGGCAGCCCCTTCCGGGGCTGCCATTTTTTTGCCTGCGGGCGCCGTTACTCGCAAAACATGAAGTTTGTGTGACATCCGTTCGGTCGCGGCCCCCGCCAACCGCCTATGTCGTAACAGCAGGTTGTTGCCGACCTGTGGCCATCAAAAGGATCTCGTAGTGATGCTTGCTCGCCCATCCCGCCGCCTTACCGACGTTCAATCTTCCCGACGTGATGCCGTGGACCCGGCGCTGTGGTTGCTCAAGCCTCTGGCGCAGGCCGTGGCGTTGTGCCTGGTGGCGGGCAGCGCGCACGCGCAGACAGCGTTCAGCTCGGGCTGGTTTGCCGCCAAGGGCGCCGCACAGCAATCCGCCGCACGTCCGGGTTCCGGCGCGGCTGGTCTGCCGGGAATGACGCCGCCTCTGGCGCAGCAACAGAAGGCCAGCCAGCAATTGCAGCGTTCGTTGCAGACACTCAATAACACCGTGGCGGCGATTGCTGCGCAGCAGGCCGCTCAGGCTGCCGGACGCGCCGTGGCATCCGGTTCCGTCCAATGGGTGCCGGACGGTCTGGGCGAAGGGGGCTTGAAGGTCGACAACAGCCTCACCCAGGGTTGGCAGAACGCCAAGGGGCCGCAGCAGACCCAGGTCGATGGCAAGACCCATGTGCGGATCGAGCAGACCGCCGACAAGGCGATCCTCAACTGGGAAACCTTCAACGTCGGACGCAACACCACGGTCGAGTTCGCCCAGCAGTCGAACTGGGCGGTGCTCAATCGGATCAACGACCCCAACGCGCGGGCAAGCCAGATCCAGGGCCAGATCAAGGGTGACGGCACGGTGATGCTGATCAACCGCAACGGCATCGTGTTCAGTGGCACCAGCCAGGTCAATGTGCGCAACCTGGTGGCGGCGGCAGCCAATATCACCGATATCCAGTTCCGGGATCGCGGTCTGTACTTCGACAGCAGCGGCAGTCAGCCGACCTTCACTGAAGCCGCCGGCAAGGTCCTGGTGGAGCGCGGTGCATCGATTCAGACGCATGCTCCCGCCACATCCACCGATGCCGGCGGCTATGCGTTGCTGCTGGGCAGCGAGGTGCAGAACGACGGCCACATCGGCACCGCCAAGGGGCAGACCGTCCTCGGCGCTGGCGATCGTTTCTATATCCGCAAAGGCTCGGGCACTGAGGGCAATGGTTTTTCCACCACCTTCGGCAACGAAGTCGTCCCGGGCTTCAAGGCCGACAGCAGCGCCGGCAAGGTCAGCAACAACGGTTTGATCCAGGCGGCCACCGGTGACATCACCCTGACCGGCCACGATGTACAGCAGAACGGTGTGCTGCTGGCCAGCACCTCCGTGTCGACCCGCGGCACCCTTCACATGCTCAATCCGGCCACTGATACCGGCGGCCGCGTGACGCTGGGGCAGGGCAGTGCCACGGCGATTCTGCTCGACAGCAGCGACCTGACGGCGCTGGACAGCCAGCACAAAGCCGCGCTGACCGGTGTCAACGCCAACAACAGGGTGCGTGGCGACCAGTCGCGCATCGACATCCAGAGTGGCGGCAGTGTCGAGTTCCAGAACGGCTCGATCACTCTGGCCACCGGCGGGCAGGTCGCTGTCACGGCGGGGCTTCGCAGCCTGGTACGCAACGGTGCGCTGATCGATGTGTCGGGGGCCATTGGCGTGAAGGTCGCCATGGAATCCAACAACATCAAGATCAACGTGCAGGGCAACGAGCAGCGCGATTCGTCGGTCAACCGCGAGAAGGGCGCGCTCAACAGCAATGATGTGTGGGTCGATGTGCGCGAACTGGTGTACGTGCCGGCCGGCACCAACGGCTATGCAACCGACCGTTGGTACACCGCCGGCGGACTGCTGGAAGTCGGCGGCTATCTGGGCACCCAGGGCCACGGTATTGGTGAGTGGATGGCGCAGGGGGGCATGGTCAGTTTTGCCGGCAACGATGTGGTGACCGAAAAAGGCTCGTTGATCAACTTGTCCGGCGGCACCCTGGATGTGCAAAGCGGAGAGATCCGTCAGAGCTGGCTGCGCGGTGCCGATGGGCGTCTGTACGAAGTCTCGCGGGCACCGGGGGATATTCTCTACACCGGGTTGTACAAGGGTTACGAAGACAGCAGCGAGCGCTGGGGCCAGACCGACTATTACTTCAACCCGCTGATTGCCCCGCCCCGTCGCCAGGAATCGGGTTACACCGTGGGCCGCGATGCCGGACAACTGGTGATCGCGACCCGCAATGCGCTGCTCGATGGGCAGATGCTCGGGGAGGTCTATCAGGGCGAACGCCAGACCCGGACGCCGCGTGCGGTACTCGACGGTTACGAGCAGAGCCAGACCGCACTGGCGCGGCGCGGACAACTGATCGTCGGCAGTTACGACCCGGCCTATGTCGCGTCGGCCGGGGGCTTGTTGTACGGCCTCAATCCATTGCTCGATCAAGTGCAGATCGGTGCTGACAAACCCATCGATGACGGTGTTCCGGATGTGCTCTCGGCGGTGTCCGAGAGCCGCGAGGGCAAGCTGTTCCTCGATGCCGATCAGCTCAATGGATGGCACCTGGGTGCATTGAAGGTTGCGGCCCGGGACCGTATCGACGTCAATCAGGCGCTGACGGTCGACACCGGAGGCGACATCACCCTGTATGGCCCGGATGTGCAGGTCAGTGCCGATCTGATCGCCCGGGGCGGCAGCCTGCACTTGGGCAACGTGCTCAATCAGTTGCAGACCAACGCCACGACCGATACCCGGATCACCGCGCCTGCGGGCCATCCGACCCGGGTGGCCGTGGCCAAGGGTGTGCAACTCGATACCCGTGGCGTGTGGAGCAACCTGTCCACCAACCCGGATGACGCTGCGGGCCTGGCCTACTTGAACGGGGGGCTGATTTCGATCCGCAGCAGCGGCGATATCGATGTCCAGGCCGGCAGTCTGCTGGACGTTTCGTCCGGCGGCGCGGTGCTGGCCAACGGCAAGACCTGGGACGGCAAGGGTGGCAGCCTGACGCTGGAGTCCAGCGCCAACACTGTTGCGGACGCGGCGACACTGCGTCTTGACGGCGACGTGCGCGGCTACGGTGTGAGCGGTGGCGGCACGCTGCTGGTGCAAGCCGGCAAGGTACTGATCGGCAAGACGGACGAAAAACTCGCCGATTCGACCCTGCAGTTGTCACCGAGCCTGTTCGAGAAAGGGTTTTCGGCTTACAACATCATCGGTCTGAACGGGCTGAGCGTGGTCGATGACACACGGATCGACGTCACGATGCCGGTCTATCGTTTCGGTGCTCAGGCGTCGGACCGGGTCAGCGGCGTCGATCCAGGCACGGCGCTGGAGTTGTGGACGCCGGCGCTGTTCCAGGAGAACCCGACCAAGGCTGTGTTGACTCAGCGCGGCGGCGCCAGCCTGTCGTTGCAGGCCGGATCGAGCAATCCCAATCTGCTCGATCCGGTCAAGTCCACGCTGGTTGTCGGCACCGGCTCACGGATCAGCGTCGATCCTGGCCAGCGAATCGGCTTGCGCGGGCCCGGACAGATCACCGTTGACGGTGAGCTGAATGCCTGGGGCGGTACGATCGATATTCGCCAGCAGCAGTTCGGTTCGGTGGACCCTGCCGACAGCCAGCAAGAAGCTGCGCGACAGGCGCACAACCGTTCTATCTGGATCGGCGAGCACGCCGTACTGGACGTGGCCGCGCGTGCCGCTACGGCGGTGGATGCATTGGGGCGCGTCTACGGTCTGGTCGGCAAGGGTGGCAGCATCGTCATCGGCGGTGAGCTCGATGCGAAGAAAGCCACTGCCACCTCTGCCGATGCTTACGTCATCGTGCGCAATGGCGCCCGCCTGGACGCCTCCGGTGCCGCGGCGGTGCTGGATATCGCCGGGCAGGGGCCGACGGCGGTCGCCACCGATGGCGGAAGGATTTCCCTGAGTTCCTACAGCGGCCTGTTCATCGACGGCCGGTTGCGGGCCGCTGCCGGTGGTGCCGGCGCCGCCGGCGGTCGACTGGACATTGCCCTGGAAACCCCGTTGTACCGCATCGGTGAAGCCGCTGACGAGGTGCGTCTGCCCCGGGAAATCGTGATCGGCCAGGGGGCGGTGGAATCGCCGTTGGCGGCCGGCCTGAAACCGGGAGACGCGGCACCGGCCCTGGTCTACGGACGCACACGATTGAGTGCCGACACCTTGATGAGCGGCGGTTTCGATAATCTCGGGCTGCTGAGCAACGGACTGATTTCATTCGATGGCGATGTCGACCTGCATTTCAACCAGAGCCTGAGCCTGTATGCCGGTGCCTTGTCTCTGGCCGAACACGCGAAAGACAATGCCCGGATCAACCTTTTCGCACCTTCTCTGCGCCTGTTGGGGCCCGGGGTCTATTACGGCTCCAACGCGTTCATTCGTCCAAGGGTCATGAACGCACCGACCCCGAATCTGTCGGCAGCGCAGTTCAGTGCGTCGGCCAACCTGCTGGATATCGGCAACAGCCTTTCGTTTGGCACTCTGGGTTCGATCGTGCAACTCAATGCGCCGGCGGTGCAGGTCGGTCGCCGAGGTTTTGCGCAGGTGTCGCTTGCCAGCCAGGGCGACATGCGTTTTCTGGCCTCGGCCACACAACCGCTGACCGAGCTGTGGGCGGCGGGCGACCTGAATTTGAGCGCGGCACAGATCTATCCGGTGTCCGGTGCCAGGGCCCGGGTCAGGGCCGGTTTCCAGCAGGAAACGGCGCCTTCCGACGGCACGTTGCGGATCCTCGCGCAGGGCGCGGCGCCGAGCGCATTGCCGTATTCGGTGTTCGGCGAACTGACGCTGGCCGCCAGCCGTATCGAGCAGGGCGGTGTACTGCGTGCGCCGCTGGGCCTGATCACGCTGGGCGAGAGCACCAGGTCGGTGCTGACCCGCGAAATCCATCTGCTGCCCGGCAGCCTTACGTCCGTCAGCGGCGCCGGGCTGGTCATGCCTTACGGTGGCACCACTGACGGCATCGACTACCGCTACAACGCCAGCTCCGTGCTGTTGAAAGGCATCGCCGGCCTCTCGGCCGGGGTGACCCTGCAGTCGCAATACGTGGATGTGGCACAAGGTGCAGTGATCGATCTTTCCGGCGGTGGCGATCTGCGCGGTGCCGGGTTCATTTCGGGTCGCGGCGGCTCCACCGATGCGCGCTATAACCCGCTGGTGCGTAACGCCAGCGACGGCACGTTCAGCCTGCCGGGGCTGGCGAGCAACCCGGTCTACGCGATTGTGCCGGGCGATCAAAGCCTTTATGCACCAGTGCTCGCGGAAGCGGGGGCGGTCGATCCCCGTGTCGGCCAACGCATCACCCTCGGCGTCGGCGTGCCGGGCCTGGCGGCCGGAACCTATACCTTGCTGCCATCGACGTTCGCGCTGTTGCCCGGTGCGTTCCGGGTCGAGGTCAATGGTCAGGTCGCGGCAGCGCCGGGAAGCGGCGCATTGCCGATGCGCAACGGCTCATGGGCTGCCAGCGGCCGGATGTCGATTGCCAATACCGGACTGCGCGACAGCGTTGACAGTGCGATCATCCTGACGTCGGCCGATGTCCTGCGCCGTTATTCGCAATACAACGAAACCGGCTTCACTGCGTTCATCAAGAGCGATGCCGCACGTCGGGGGGTACCACGGGCATTGGCGCCGATGGATGGAAAAACCCTCGATCTGCGCTTTGAAAGCGGTGCAGATCGAGAGGTCGCGCTGGACTTCAACGGCCAGGTGCTGTTCAAGCCTGCTGAGGGCGGCGTGACGGGAACCGCTGTCATTCGCGCCTCGGGCGGTGCCCTCGAAGTGCTGGGAGCGGGCCGACCACGCACGAAGGATTTCAGCGGCGTTTCGCTGTATGCCGACAGTCTCAATAACCTGGAGGCCGGACGCCTGGCCATCGGTGCCGTGCCGACAGTGGATTATGGCTCTGGCGGCAATATCGTTTCTTTCGGCAGCAGCAATTCCAACCACATCGTCCTGCGTGAAGGCGCGGTGCTGTCTGCACCGGAGGTACTGCTGCGAACCCAGAAGACTGACGCAGGCATCACCCTGGAGGCGGGGGCAGGCATCAACACACTGGATCGCGGTGACGTGCCTTACGACACCACTGCCGGATTTGTCTATCAACCCGGGGCTGGCAGCGTGTTGCTGGTGTCCAACGGCCGGACCACGATGCTGGCGCCGGCGAAGGCGGTCGGAACCGATGGCGCGGGCAGCATCCGCATCGGCACCTGCGCAGTCGAGCCGTGCACGGCGGCGACATCGCTGTATTCCCGAGGCAGCATCACCGCGGCCACCGACAATCGCTTCGAACTGGCGGATTCAGTGGGTTTCGGCACCCGACACCTGAGCCTGGCGGTCGGCGCGGTCAACGTCGGGAACGCTCAGGCACTGTCCGACAGTGCGGGACGTGTACCGGTCGGCCTGACACTCAGCCAGCGTGTGCTCGACCGTCTGCTTCAGGGCGATACCCGGTTGGGTGCGCCGGCACTGGAATCCCTCGGCCTGACGGCTCGGGACTCGTTCAATTTCTTTGGCAGCGTGACGCTCGATACGCTCGACCCACAGACGGGCAGCAGCAAGCTACAGAACCTGGTGCTGACGACGCCGGCGATCTACGGCCTGGGAGAGGCTGCGGATGTGGCAACTCTGCGCACCGCCAGTCTGATCTGGAACGGTGCGCCCCAGGCGCCGGGTGCGGTGGTCAGCGGCGGCGCCGGGACCGGTCGCGGCATGCTGGATATCCAGGCACAACGTATCGAATTCGGCTACGGCCCGAACCCGCAACCGAGCGGGCTGGACCAGAACAATCGTTTGGCACTGGGCTTCGCCAACGTGAATCTGACGGCCAGCGAACGCATTACCGCCAACCACAAAGGCAGCCTCGCGGTGTACCAGGAGCAGGGCGCCTACGATCCACTGAAGGGATACGCTTACACCGGCGGCAACCTCAATCTGCGCACACCGCTGTTGACCGGTGAAGCGGCTTCGGTCAACTCGCTCAAGGCCGGCGACAGCCTGACCCTGAAGGGCGCCGGTGTTTCCGCAGCGGCCAATGCATTGGGCGCGCAACTGACACTCGATGCCCATGACGTGGTGCTCGAGAGCCGTATCGCGCTGGCCAGCGGCAAGCTGATAGTCAAGGCGGAAAATGACCTGACGCTGACCGCCGACGCACAACTGGATCTGGCCGGACGCACCTTGCCGTTCAACGATGTGAAGAAATACAGCTGGGGCGGCGACGTGTCGCTTTTCAGCCACAGCGGCAATATTCGCCAGGCGGCTGGCTCGCGGATCGATCTGTCGGCGCAGAACAATCAGGCCGGCCATCTCAGTGCGGTCGCCTTGGCCGAGAATGCGGGCGTGGTTGATCTGCAGGGAGTGATCCTCGGCGCCAGCAGCGGTTATTACGATGCTGGCGGCACGCTGGTGCCGTACAAGGCCGCCGGTGTGGATCTGCGCGCCCGCCATCTGGGAGGTGATCTGAACGGGCAATTCGCGGCGCTCAACCAGCGTCTGAACGCCGGGCACGTGTTCGGCAGCCGCAGTTTCCAGTTCAAAGAGGGCAGCCTGCTGATCGGCGACGGCCTCAAGGCCGGTGAAATCAATGTCTCGGTGGACAATGGCAGCCTTTCGGTTGCCGGTCTGATCGATGCCAGTGGCGAGCGGGTCGGCAGCATCCGGCTGTCCGGCAAGAACGGTCTGACACTCGCCGGCAATGCCGTGCTGGACGCCCATGGCCGGATTCTGCGGGTCGACAGCTACGGCAAGATCATCGACGCACCGAACCGCGCCGTGGTCGAGCTCAATTCCGGCGAAGGATTGCTGACATTGGCCTCTGGCACCCGGTTCGACTTGCGCCACGGCACCGACGCGACCGTTGGCAAACTGCCGGGGCAGAACGACGGGGTGGCGCGCGGCACGCTGGAACTCAATGCGCCGCGCCTGGGCGTTGGCGACATTGCCATCGATGCCAGCGGAGCGCTGAGCATTCAGGGGGCACGCTCCATCGGCCTCAACGGCATGCGTCGTTATACCGATGCCCGTGACGGCGCCGATCCGGCGGCCAGCGGCCGCCCTTATCAAGTGATCGATCAGGCGCTGTTCGATCGCATCGATGGCGACAGCAGCACATTCATCAGTGCCGCGCTGAGCAACAGCGACTTGCTGCAACGCAAACTGGCGGGGCTGAACAACGCGACCTATGCCGACATGTTCCATTTGCGTCCCGGGGTCGAGATTGCCAGCCAAACCGCCGATGGCGATCTGGTGGTGGAAGGCGATATCGACCTGTCGCGCTACCGATATGCCAGCCTCAATCGGCACACAGAGAAAACCTCGGTCTATGGTTCCGGCGAGTCCGGCAGCCTGGTGATGCGTGCCGGTGGCAATCTCGATATTTACGGCAGCCTCAACGATGGCTTCGCACCACCGCCGGAAACGGTCGACGATGCCGGTTGGAAGCTGTTACCGGGCGTGCAGCCGTTCGGCGGTGACCTGATCGTGCCGGGCACCGGCGTAACGCTGGCCGAGGGCACGCGGTTCCCGGCGGGCACCACGCTCAATTACGACTTGCCGATACAAGCCGTGACCCTGGTCAGCGGCACATTGCTGCCGACGCAGGCGACGCTGGCTGGCCCCTATTCGCTCAATGCCGGCACGGTGTTGTCCGGCGCGGTGCATGACGCATCGGGCAATCTGCTGTACGCCGCCGGTACGCTGCTCAGCGACAACGTGATCCTGCCTGCCGGCAGCCGTCTGGGGGCCGGTACCCGATTGAACGGTGCGGTTGCGTTGCAGGCCATGCTCTGGCCCAAGGGCGTGCCGTTGCCGGGTACGGTCGGTGCGGACAATCAGACGGCGGGGGTGACATTGAGCGGTGCACTGGCGCTGCAGCGCGGTTCGCTGATTCCGTCCATGACCGATGTCGTACTGGCCACCGGCACCGCATTCATCGAGCTGCGCGGCTATTCCGGCACCACGCAGCAAGGCAGCAACTGGGCCGTGGCGAGCATGCTGCCATCGGGCAGTACGTCCTGGTCGATGCGGGTGGTGGCCGGGTCTGACCTGGAGGCCGCCGACAGCCGTGCAGTGAAGCCGTTGACCCGTGAAGGCAACCTGCGTCTGGCCGATACCCATTACGGTTTGACAGTGGTGGAGAAAAAACTCGACACCACCTGGGCCGAGGGCAACCCGATGGGGTATCCGGCCGGGGAGGTCGTGAGCGATGACGAACTGTACCTGTGTGACATCCTGCCGGGTGCCTGCATCGCGCCCGCCAGGTTCCTGTGGGCGGTGGACAACATCGCCGGCATGCCGCCGGGAACACCGGTCACGGATGACGAGCTGTTCTGGTGCGATGCCGACCCCAACTCCTGCACACCGAACAAGGGCGGTATCACCGTTTCACCGCACACCCAGATGTTCAGCGTGTTACGCACCGGCACCGGCGATCTGGACCTGATGGCCGCCGGTGACCTGAGCATGGATTCGCCCTTTGGCGTCTACACCGCGGGCACTCAGTCCCGGGATATCGATCCACGCTTCAATCAGCGCCGGGGTGCCCTCACGGATAACGGTTCAGTGCTCGGCAGCAAAGGCGCCGATTATGAGAAGTGGGTCAATGGCGGCAGCGACAGTCTTTATCAGGCCTGGTACCCGGAGCTGGGCGGTAACCTGACGATCAGTGCGGGTGGCTCGGTCTCGGGGGATACCCTGGGGCGTCGCGGATTCATTCGGGATGCGAACCTGCGCGAACAGGTTTCCAGTGTCTCCGTGGGTAACTGGTTGTGGCGACAGGGGACGGGCAACAACGACGTGCCGACTGCCTGGTGGATCAACTTCGGCAGCTATGCCACGCAGCCACTGCCCGACCCGGACTTTGACACCGGCCCCTATCTGGTGGGGTTCACCGGATTCGGCGCACTGGGCGGCGGCAACGTCAGCCTGCGCGCCGGAGGCGATGGCGGCATGCTCAAGCCATTGGGTGACAGCAGCCTGAATCCACGCAGCCAAGGGCTGATCGTGGCGGTGGGCAGCACCGGCAGGGTGGGCAGCGACGGCCGCCTGCAACTGACCGGTGGCGGCGACATGGACATTCAGATCGGCGGCACGTTGAACCCGTCATTACAGGCACGGGCAGGGGAAAGCGGTACGGGAGCACCGAATCATGATCTGCAGGGGGCATTGATCAACCTGCGGGGTGCGGCGCAACTGTCGGGCGGTGCGCTGGGCGGTATCAATCTGCAATACGGTGCCTACACTTCCCTCCAGGACCCTCGTGAAACCCGGGCCTTCGATCCGTTCACCTCGACCCTTGGCAGCGCGTCCGGTGGCCTGGTGCTGATCCCGGGCGACTCCGGCATGCGCCTGACTACCCGTGGCGATCTGGTGCTGGGCGGTGCGGTCGACCCGGCAAGGGTGCGCCTGCAGAACTCCACACCGTTCACCGATACCAGTGGCGTCGCCCATGACGGTGGCGGATTGGCCGGTTTCTCGTTGTGGACCGATCACACGGCCATCGATCTGTTCTCGGCGGGGGGCAACCTGACACCTGGCACACAGCTGGGTGAAACCGACACCCAGGGCCCATTGGCCAGCCGCAACACCTCGCCCACTGACGGACGTTTCGTGTACCCCTCGATCCTGCGCGCGGTAGCGGGGCAGGGCTCCATCTATGCCGGCCCTTCGGCCACTTACCGGGCAAGCGGGTTTTCCGCCGCGACGGCTTACTCGATCGTGCTGGCCCCTTCCCGCGACGGGCAACTGGAGTTGCTGGCCGCAAACTCGATCTACGCCGGCGGCTACGCGATCAACCAGTCTGGCGCCAGTCTGTCCGCCATCGCCACGCCGTTCGCGCCGGCGTTTACCGGTTATGCGCAATACGGTTCCAGCAGGCCGGTCACAAGCAACTACAACAGCGACGGCATTGCCCCGAGCCTGAACGTGCGTTATCCGTTGTTTGCATTCGGTGCCGACAGTTACTCGGGAACCAGCGGCGTTCAGGCACCCGCGCGCTTCTACGCCATGACCGGCGATCTGGTGGGCATTCGCAGCGGCGAAACCTTGCGTTTCGGCACCTCGCTGCGCACCTGGTACGAAAGCGCTGCGCCTGTCTGGATGCTGGCCGGGCGCGATATCGTGGCGTCCGGCACCCACCTGGGCCAACCGGCAACGGCACCGTCGGAAATCGGCTGGAACAACGAAACCATTTCATCGTCAGGCAACCTGCTGATTCACACCAACCAGCATGATGTTTCGCGGATCTCCGCCGGTCGCGACATCCTGTACAGCAGCTTCGATATCGCGGGGCCGGGTCTTCTGGATATCAACGCCGGGCGCAATATTCTGATGGAGGATCGCGCCGGCATCACCAGCATCGGACCGGTAGCCGCAGGCGATCATCGTTCGGGTGCGAGCATTGTGATGCAGGCCGGCGCCGGCGCTCAGGGGCCGGATTACTCACGGTTCATCGCCCGTTATCTGAGCCCGCAGAACTTCGCCGACCCGAACGCACCGCTCAACGGCCAACCGGGCAAAGTGGTCAAGACCTACCTCGAGGAGTTGCAGAGCTGGCTGACCCTCGGCTACGGCTTCAGCGGCAACGCAGAGCAGGCGCAGTCCTTCTTCGCTGCACTGCCAGGTACCGAGCAGGCGATCTTCGCCCGTCAGGTGTACTTCGCCGAACTGCGTGCCGCAGGCCTGGAATACAACGACGCCGATGGTCCACGCAAAGGCAGTTACCTGCGCGGTCGCAACGCAATCGCTGCGTTGTTCCCGACTGCCGATGTGGCCGGTAACGCGATCCGTTATGACGGCGATATCACGCTCTACGGTGGCGCCGGGGTCAAGACGCTGTTCGGTGGTGATATCCAGATGCTCACGCCGGGCGGTGGTCAGGTGTTCGGCATTGAGGGCGCGGCGCCGCCATCGACGGCGGGGATCATCACTCAGGGTTCGGGCAACATTCAGCTCTATTCACAGGGCAGCATTCTGCTCGGACAGAGCCGAATCATGACCACGTTTGGCGGCTCGATCCTTGGCTGGTCCGCCGAAGGCGACATCAACGCCGGTCGCGGTTCGAAAACCACCGTGGTCTACACCCCGCCAAAGCGTGTGTACGACACCTGGGGCAACGTGACCCTGTCGCCATCGGTGCCGAGCACCGGCGCCGGTATCGCCACGCTCAACCCGATTGCCGAAGTGAAGCCGGGGGACATCGACCTGATCGCGCCGCTGGGCACCATCGATGCCGGCGAAGCGGGGATTCGCGTGTCGGGCAACGTCAACATCGCTGCGCTGACAGTGGTCAATGCCGCGAACATTTCGGTGCAGGGCAAGGCGACCGGCGTGCCGGTTGTGGCGGCGGTCAACACCGGGGCGATCACCTCGGCCAGCTCCGCTGCGTCATCCGCGACCCAGGCAGCGGAAGATGTCGCTCGTCAGCAACAAGCTGCGTCACGCCAGAATCAGGCTTCGGTGTTCACCGTACAGGTGCTCAGCTTCGGCAACGAACAACTGGCCCCGACCCGCGACGGCGCCAGCCGCGCACCAACACCGGGCTACAACCCCGACAGCCCGGTGCAGGTGCTGGGCGCCGGGGTGCTGGACGAACAGGCGAAACAGCAGTTGACCGAGGAGGAGCGGGGACAGCTGACGTTGTAAAAGGACTCTCGTGCAGTACGCTTCGGGCGGCCGTTTGGCCGCCCTTTTTTTGCGGTTCTTTTACTTAAAATGCATACGGAATACTCACCTTCGCCCACAACATATCCCCTTCCGGCCGGTTCTCCACGTCGAACTCCCTGGCCCAGCGAATCTCCGCACTGGCGTACTTGAGAAAGGTGAAATGCAGCGCCGGGCCGATGGCGAACACCTTGCCGCGTACGCCGTCATCAACGTCCTGGCCGGCGAACTGTACGGTGTGGCCGAACTGTTTGTCGTCGGTGGTCTGCTTGAGGTAATAGCCGTTGAGGCCGAGCATCAGGTCGTCGGTGATCTTGTAACTGGCCGAGTAATCGAAGTGGAAGATTTGCCCGGATTTGTAGTCGGTGTCCTTGTTCTTCTCGTTGAAGCTGTAGGTGGTCTTCATCGAGATTTCGGTCTTGTCTGTCGGCAGCCAGGTGAAGGAGAACAGCGGTTTGTAGGTGTAGAAATTGTTGCTGGTGTTGGCCAGGCGATCGACGCTGTACTCACCGGTGGGCACGGTGATTTCCACGGCGGCGCCGAGGGTCAGGTTCTTGCCCATGTCCCACAGGATGATCGGAGCGATGGTGGTATCGCCCATGCCCTCGCGGGTGTCGCTCAGGCCGAACACCGAGACTTCCTGCTTGAGCCACGGCTGGGCGATGTAACCGGCCAGACGTCCACCGAACACCCGCACCGGGCTCAGGTAGTCGATGCGCGGGATGACGGCGGTGGATTCGATCTCGACGTTCGGCACTTTGCCGCCGAGTGAGCTGATATTGAGCTTCGTCGACTTGTAGTGGTTGTAGTAGAGGTTGAAGGCGACCATGTTCTCCGGAAGGCTGTCGACTTCCAGCGGCAGCATGAAGAATCCGTCGGTGCCGGGGCCGATGTTGTCGACGCCGGCTTCGGTGGCCAGGGCCGGCAGGGCGGTGGCGCCGCCAAGCAGGCTCAGCGCCAGTCGCACAGGGAATGTCGCGCGGTTCGGGGTCATGTCCGTCCTCATTATTATTGTGTTTGGGCGCAACGCCGGCACGCAGGACGTCCGGCCACTATAGAAATAAGCCCTTGGCGCACGACGGGGCAGGGTATTGGCGGACACGGAAGGGGACTTCTGCGGACAGTCCGCCAACCCTGTGCTAACTTCTTTCGACATAACCGGTTACAAAAATAACAATTCAGCGTGATCCGGAATGTCAGCCCCCATGAACGCAAAACTCCAAGACCCCACCTTCGATCTGGCGCTGGTGTCGCCATTTCTGCTGCAGACCCTGGCTGAAGTCGCCGCGAACAAGGGCATAGAGCCGCAAAGCCTGTGCCGTGGCCTGGGTTTTACTTTCGAGGATCTGCAGGACCCTTCGCAGCGCATTTCCTATCGCCAGGCCGTGGCCATGATCCAGCGTGCGCTGAAGGCCTTGCCCAATCAGGGATTGGGCCTGTGGGTCGGTGCGCAGAACGTGCTGGGCACACTCGGATTGCTCGGGCATGTGCTGTCGCTGTGCAAGAACCTGCGCGATGCGTTCGATCTGGGGATTCGTCATCAGCACACCTCCGGCGGGATCGTGGTGATCAGCGTGGATGTCATGGGTGAGCAGGTGCACGTCGACGTGGAATGCCGCTTGCCGTTCGCTGAGGTGCAGATATTTGCCGTCGAAGAGTTTTACGCCAGCCTGCTGGTTTACGGCCGGGCACTGGTGGGCGAGACGTTCCAACCGATTGCCGTGGAGTTCGTCCACGCGGCGCCGGATTACGTCGATGAATACCGGCGGCTGCTGGGGCCGGACGTGCGCTTCGGCTGCCTGCACAACCGCATGCTGATCGACGTGAAGTGGCTGGATGTGAATTTGCCCAATCATCATTCGCTGGCGCTGCGTCAGGCGGTCAAGTTGCTGGAGCTGGAGGCGGCGCAGGTTCATCAGAAACTCGATCTGATCCAGGCTGTGGAGCGGGCGATTGCCCGGGACTTGAGCCGGGGCAGCCACATCGAAAAGATTGCTGGTGACCTGAACATGAGCAGCCGCACCTTGCGCCGGCGCCTGACCGAGCACTCGCTGACTTTCGAAGCGTTGCTGGAGCAGGTGCGCCAGGCGCGCACGATGAGTCTGCTGGCCAATCCCGAAATGCCGATCGAGCGCATCACCGAGGAAGTCGGCTACAGCGACGTGCGCAGCTTTCGCCGGGCGTTCAAGCGCTGGACGGGGAAGAGCCCGAGTGCGTGGCGCAATGAGTGCGTCATCTGATCCCACACAAATCCTCCGGCTACAGTTAAACTCCGCGCTCTTTCCAAGGAGTCGACATGAGTTACTACCAGCCGGGCATCCTCGCCACCCCTGTACCGCCGCAAGCACGTCACCTGTTTTTCGCCCTCGATTCGGTTGAAGCATTGCCGCAGGCGATCGACAACCTGCTGAATCTGGTGGACGGCAAGTCGGCGGTGGTCGGTTTCGGTGAATCCCTGGCCAAGGCCCTGAATGTGACCATCGATGGCCTGCGCAGCTTCCCGGCGCTGACCGGCGTTGGCGTGGAAAACCCGTCGACCCAGCACGCCCTGTGGGTGTGGCTGCACGGCGTCGACCGTGGCGATCTGCTCAACCGCAGCACTGCGCTTGAGGCCGCCCTGGCCCCGGCGTTGCGCCTGGTGCAGATGCAGGAAGCCTTCCGCCACAAGGACGGCCATGACCTCACCGGTTATGAAGACGGCACCGAAAACCCCCACGACGAAGCCGCCATCGCCGCCGCACTGCAAAGTGAAGGCGCCGACGGTCTGGTCGGCGGCAGTTTTGCCGCGATCCAGCAGTGGCAGCACGACCTCAAGGGTTTCCATGCACTGTCCGCCGAGGACAAGGACAACATCATGGGCCGTCGTCTGAGCGACAACGAAGAGATCGACGATGCCCCGGTGTCCGCCCACGTCAAGCGCACCGCCCAGGAAAGCTTCGCCCCGGAAGCGTTCGTCGTGCGCCGTTCGATGCCGTGGATCGAAGGCGACCGCGCCGGCCTGATGTTCCTCGCGTTCGGTTTCTCCCTCGACGCCTTTGAAGCGCAACTGCGCCGCATGAGCGGTCTGGAAGACGGCATCACCGACGGTCTGTACCGCATCAGCCGGCCGATCACCGGCGGCTACTACTGGTGCCCGCCGCTGCAAAACGGCCACCTCGATCTGCGCGCACTGCGTATCGTCTAAGACCCAAGCAATGGCGAGGCTCAAGGAATGGCGATGAACGTGGTGCGCTGGGGCATGATCGGTTGCGGCAGCGTCGCCGAACGCAAGAGCGGGCCGGCCTTCTACAAGGCCCCCGGCTCGGCGTTGGTGGCGGTGATGGGGCGACGTCTCGAAGCGGTGAGCGATTACGCCTCGCGCCACGGCATCGCCCGGACGTACACCGACGTCGATGCCCTGATCAACGATCCCGGGGTGGACGCGGTGTACATCGCCACGCCCCCCGACAGCCATCACGCCTACAGCCTGAAAGTTGCCGCCGCCGGCAAGCATTGCTGCGTGGAAAAACCCATGGCGCTCAACGTCGGGCAAAGCCGCGAAATGCAGCAGGTGTTTACCGACGCCGGTTTGCATCTGTTCGTTTCCTATTACCGCCGTTCGCTGCCGCGTTTCCAGCAGGTTCGGCAATGGTTGCAACAAGGGCGCATCGGTGAGGTGCGGCACCTGAGCTGGACGCTGACCAAGGCGCCATCGCCCAAGGATCTGGACGGCAGCGCAAACTGGCGCACCGATCCGACGGTGGCCGGTGGCGGCTATTTCGCGGATCTGGCCAGTCATGGATTCGACCTGTTCCAGTACCTGCTTGGCGACATCGTTGAAGTCGCCGGTTTCACGGCGCGTCAGGCCGGGTTGTACGCGGCGGAAGATGCAGTCAGCGCCAGTTGGCGGTTTGCTTCCGGCGCGTTGGGCATGGGCTGCTGGAGCTTTGTCGCGGACCGGCGCGAGGATCGGGTCGAGATCATTGGCAGCCAAGGGCGGATTCGTTTCTCTGTGTTCGACGAGCATCCGGTCGAGCTGCACGCCGATGAGAAGATCAGCCTGGAAATCCCTCATCACGAACACATCCAGTGGCACCACGTACTGGGCATGAACGCGCAGATTCGCGGTGAGTCGCAGCATCCGGCCGTTGCCGCAGAGGCCCTGAAGACCGATTGGGTCATGGATCAAATCCTCAAGCGCCACTGAAGGTGCATCTAACCTTATGCTCATTCGGTATTTCTCAAGCTTGTCATAACGTCTCTAAGATCACGTCATAACTCGTTATAACAAGTGATCCCGTGATGACCGATAACGTTCTCTCCCTGGGCAGCGTCCCGCTGCACACCCAACTGCGCGACGTTCTGCGCGCCCGCATTCTTGACGGCGAATACCCGCAAGACAGCCAGATGCCGTCCGAAAGCGAGCTCGGCACGCTGTTCAAGGTCAGCCGCATCACCGTGCGCCAGGCCCTGGGCGATCTGCAGAAAGAAGGGCTGATCTTCAAGATCCACGGCAAAGGCACCTTCGTCGCCAAACCCAAGACCTTCCAGAACGTCAGCACCCTGCAAGGCCTTGCCGAGTCCATGACCGGTCGTGGCTACGAGGTGATCAACCGCCTGCGCAGCTTCAAATTCATCGCCGCCGACAAACTGGTTGCCGAGCGTTTGCAGGTCGCCGAAGGCGAAATCGTCGCGCAGATCAAACGTGTACGGCTGATCAACCGCGAACCGATCTCGCTGGAAATCACCTACCTGCCCAAAGCCGTCGGCGAGCGGCTGGAGAAGGCCGATCTGGTGACCCGCGACATCTTCCTGATCCTCGAAAACGACTGCGGCATCGCCCTCGGCCACGCGGATCTGGCCATCGACGCGGTGCTGGCCGACAGCGACTTGACCCAGGCGCTGAACGTCGAGGCCGGCTCGCCGATCATGCGTATCGAACGTCTGACCCACGACGCCCACGGCCGGCCGCTGGACTTCGAACACCTTTATTACCGTGGCGATGCGTTCCAGTACCGCCTGCGGATCGACCGGCAAAAAGGGGCCTGACCATGACCCGCAACACCTTAGAGCAGGAATACGACATCGTCGTGATCGGCGGCGGTACGGCTGGCCCGATGGCGGCGATCAAGGCCAAGGAAAAGAACAAGGACCTGCGCGTGCTGCTGGTCGACAAGGCCAACGTCAAGCGCAGCGGCGCGATCAGCATGGGCATGGACGGCCTGAACAACGCGATCATTCCCGGCCACTCCACACCCGAGCAGTACACCAAGGAAATCACCATCGCCAACGACGGCATCGTCAATCAGGCAGCGGTGTACGCCTACGCGACGCACAGTTTCGAAACCATCGAACAGCTCGACCGCTGGGGCGTGAAGTTCGAGAAGGATGAAACCGGCGATTACGCGGTGAAGAAAGTTCACCACATGGGCGCCTACGTGCTGCCGATGCCGGAAGGGCACGACATCAAGAAAGTCTTGTATCGCCAGTTGAAGCGTGCGCGGGTGAGCATCACCAACCGACTGGTCTGCACCCGTTTGCTGACCGACGAGGAGGGCGCCGTCAACGGTGTGATGGGGTTTGACTGCCGCACCGCCGACTTCCATGTGATCAAGGCCAAGGCTGTGATTCTCGCTTGCGGCGCGGCCGGGCGACTCGGTCTGCCGTCCTCGGGTTACCTGATGGGCACCTACGAAAACCCGACCAACGCCGGCGACGGTTACGCAATGGCGTATCACGCCGGGGCTGAACTGGCGAACCTCGAGTGCTTCCAGATCAACCCGCTGATCAAGGACTACAACGGCCCGGCCTGCGCCTACGTCACCGGTCCGTTGGGTGGCTACACCGCCAACAACAAGGGCGAACGCTTCATCGAGTGCGACTACTGGAGCGGGCAGATGATGTGGGAATTCCACCAGGAACTGGAAAGCGGCAACGGCCCGGTGTTCCTCAAGCTCGATCACCTGGCGGAGGAAACCATCCAGAACATCGAGGAAATCCTGCACAGCAACGAACGCCCGAGTCGCGGCCAGTTTCACGCCAATCGCGGCACCGACTACCGCACGCAGATGGTCGAGATGCACATCTCCGAAATCGGTTTTTGCAGCGGTCATTCGGCGTCCGGCGTGTGGGTGAACGAGCGGGCCGAGACCTCGGTGAAAGGTTTGTACTCGGCCGGTGACATGGCCGCCGTACCGCACAACTACATGCTTGGCGCGTTCACCTACGGCTGGTTTGCGGGCAACAACGCGGCGGAGTTTGTCGCCGGGCGCGAGTTCTCCGCGCTGGATGCCGAGCAGATCGAAAAGGAAAAGGCCCGGGTCTACGCACCGCTGGATCGCGAAAACGGTCTGCCGCCGGCGCAGGTCGAGTACAAGCTGCGGCGCTTCGTCAACGATTACCTGCAGCCGCCGAAAGTGACGAAGAAGATGGAAATCGGCCTGCAACGCTTCAGCGACATCGAGCGCGATCTCAACGAGATGAAGGCCAACAACGCCCACGAACTGATGCGCGCCATGGAAACCAGCGTGATCCGCGACTGCGCCGAAATGGCTGCCCGCGCCTCGCTGTTCCGCGCCGAAAGCCGCTGGGGCCTGTACCACTATCGCGTCGATCACCCGCAACGGGACGACCGCGAATGGTTCTGCCACTGCCACCTGAAGAAGGGCGAAGACGGGCGCATGACCAGTTTCAAGAAAGCCGTCGAGCCTTACATCATCCCCCTCGACGCCGAGGAAATGCAGGCCTACGACCGTTTGCGGGTTGGCGCTTTCGCCGCTTGAGGCATCACTAGAGAGAGTCCGAACCATGGCCTATCAAGCCCAGGAAATTTTCTTCCGCTCCAATGCCCCCGTCACCGTGGACGAGGACAAATGCATCGCCGAAAAGGGCTGCACCGTGTGCGTCGACGTCTGCCCGATGGACCTGCTGGCGATCAACCCGGCCACGCAAAAGGCCTACATGGCCTTCGATGAATGCTGGTACTGCATGCCGTGCGAAAAGGACTGCCCGACCGGTGCCGTCAAAGTCGACATCCCGTATCTCCTGCGGTGACCCCAAATCCATTGTGGGAGGGGGCTTGCTCCCGAAGAGGCCGGCATTGCTGGCATCACTATTGACTGAATCACCGCTTTCGCGAGCAAGCCCGCTCCCACAGGGGATTTGTGGCGAGCCTATAGCCATCCGTAAACCCCGGACGCTGGATTCACCCAACACCCCTCGTTTCCCACCGCGCCCTGATCGCGGCGGAGACGAACATCCTATAAATGATTCGAGGGGATTCAACCATGTTGCGTGCAGCAATCGCCGGTCTGGTACTGGCTTCGTTCACCCTGTCGGCCTCGGCCGAAACCATCCGGATTGCCATCGGCACCCAGGACACCACCATCAACTGCGCCGCCGGCGGCCTGTTGATTCGCGAGCTGGGTCTGCTCGACAAATACTTGCCTCACGATGGCGCCTACAAGGACGCCAGATACGACGTGCAGTGGAAGAACTTCAGCAGCGGCGCACCGCTGACCAACGAGATGGTCGCCGGCAAACTCGACTTCGGCGCCATGGCCGATTTCCCCGGTGCATTCAACGGCGTGGCGTTTGAAACCGCCGGCAAACACAGCCTGTTCATCAGCGTGTTGTCGGGCAGCATCAAGGGCAGCGGCAACGGCATCGTGGTGCCGAGCGCGTCGGGCGTGCAGTCGCTGAGCGAACTCAAGGGCAAGACCATTTCCGTGCCGTTCGCCTCCACCGCCCACGGCATGTTGCTGCGTGCCGTTGCAGAGCAGGGTTGGGATCCGTTGAAGGATGTGAACATCATCGCCCAGCCGCCGGAGGTCGCAGGTTCCGCGTTGCAGGCCGGGAAGATCGACGCTCACGCCGACTTCGTGCCGTTCGCCGAACTGTTCCCGAGCCGTGGCTTCGCCCGCAAGATCTACGACGGCGCCCAGGCCAATGCGCCGACCTTCCACGGTGCGCTGGTGGATCAGGCCTACGCGAAGCAGTACCCGGAAATCGTCGTCGCCTACCTGCGTGCAAGCATCGAGGCCAATCAACTGTTGGCCGCTGAACCTGAGAAGTACAGCGAGCTGATTGCCAAGGTCACTGGCGTCGATGCCGAGGTCAATTACCTGTTCCACGGCCCGCTCGGCGTGCAGACCCGTGATCTGAGCTGGAAACCGGAATATCGCCAGGCTGTGGGCACCGCCATCGACACGCTGAAGCTGCTGAAGAAAGCCGATCGTGGACTCGATCTGAACACCTTTATCGACGATCAGTACATCCGTGCAGCGTTCAAGGCTTCCGGTCTGGATTACACCGCGCAACTGGCCAACTACGCGCAGACGCCGCTGAAGTCTGTCGATACGGTGACTGGAAAAACCATCAGCGATTTCAGCCATGTTGCGGAAATCTGGGTGCGGGGGGAGGACAAGGTCCGGCGTTATGCCTCGGCTGAAGAGGCGTTTACCGCGTTGGCCGGCCTGAAATCGGAAGGCAAGAACATCCGTGCGATGTACGCCCAGGCGAGTGACAGCGGGATCAAGTTGCTGGCGGAGCAGGCGTGGTTTGCCAGTGATGCGAAGGGACGGCTCAGCGCGTTTTTGTTGAAGGGGCAGGCGCAGCAATTTGCTTCGGCGCAGGGCGGGAAAGTGTTCGATTTCACCGATGCCACGACCCAGGCCGTGGCTGCGCGCTGATTGAAGATCAAGAGCCCCTCACCCTAACCCTCCCGAAACGTCGGACCGCCCGGAGGGAGAGGGGACTGACCGAGGTGTTTGCTGGAGCTACGCCGACCTGAAATACCGAGCCGAACTCAGGTCTTGAAAGGCTTGAAGATCGGCTCCCTTTCCCCCTCGCCCCCTTGGGGGAGAGGGCTGGGGTGAGGGGGTAATCTCAGCCACAACACAGCTCCACAATTGGAAACCCGATCCATGAAGTCACCCACCCTACGCTGGACATCGAGAGCCGCCTCATTGCTTCTCTGCCTGCTCTTCTGGCAACTAGCCGCCAGCCACCACTGGAACCTCGGCCTGGTCACCTTCGCCAACGTCCCAACCCCGCTGGCCGTGATCCAAGCCGCCCTCGGCCTGGGCGACTCCGGCAAGCTCATCCAGCACCTGACCGCCAGCCTCGGCCGGGTGTTCGCCGGCTACCTCGCGGCGCTGGTGATCGGCATCGCCCTGGGCCTGGCCATCGGCCGTTCAAAGTGGGCCGAAGACCTGCTGCTGCCGCCACTGGAAGTGCTGCGCCCGATCCCCGCCGTGGCGTGGATTCCACTGGCGATCCTGATGTTCCCGTCGTCGGAATTGTCGATGGTGTTCATCACCTTCACCGGCGCGCTGTTCCCGATCCTGCTCAACACCGTGCACGGCGTCGAAGGCGTCGACCCGCGCCTGATCGCCTCGGCCAAAAGCCTCGGGGCGGGGCGTCGGGCGATCCTGCTGGAAGTGATCCTGCCGGGCGCTGCACCGAGCATCATCACTGGGCTCGCGATCGGCATGGGCACCTCGTGGTTCTGTCTGGTGACCGCCGAAATGATCTCCGGCCAGTTCGGCATCGGTTACTACACCTGGGAGTCCTACACCATCCAGAACTACGCCGACATCGTGGTCGGCATGTTGTTGATCGGCGTGTTGGGCATGGGCAGCAGCCTGCTGATCAAACGCCTGGGCGGACTGTTCACGCCCTGGCACCGACCACGAGGAAAAGCCTGATGAGCGTGATGCAAACCCCGGAAGGGCGGATCGACATCCGCCAGTTGTCCATCGTCCTCGGTGAAGGCCGGCAAGCGTTCGAAGCGGTGCAGGGCCTGGACTGCCAGATCGAGCCGGGCCAGTTCGTGTGCATTCTCGGCCCGTCCGGTTGCGGCAAATCGACCTTGCTCGGCGCGCTGGCCGGGCATCTGCAACCTCACGGGGGGCAGTTGAAAGTCGACGGCGCCGAAGTGTCCGGCCCGTCACCGCAACGCGGCATGGTGTTCCAGCATCACACCTTGTTCCCGTGGCGCACGGTTCGCGACAACGTTGCCTTCGGCCTGAAGATGCGCGGCATCGGCAAGGCCGAGCGCCTTCGTGGCGCCGACGACATCCTCAAACTGGTCGGCCTCGAAGGCTTCGCCGAACGCTGGCCGGATCAACTGTCCGGCGGCATGCAGCAACGGGTGGAAATCGCCCGGGTGCTGGTCAACCGGCCACGCCTGTTGCTGATGGACGAACCCTTCGGCGCGCTGGATGCGCTGACCCGACTGAACATGCAGGAACTGCTGCTGGACATCTGGACGCGAATTCGCACCACGGTGGTGTTCGTTACCCATGACATCGACGAAGCGCTGTTCCTCGCCGATCGCTTGCTGGTGATGAGCGCGCGGCCGGGGCGGATCATCGAAGACCTGCGCCTGGACTTTCCGCGCCCCCGCACCACTGAACTGGTCACCAGTCACGCGTTCTCGCGCCTCAAACGCCACTGCCTCGACCTGCTGCGCCACGACAACGACCGACCGCTGCCGCGCCTCAATCCGCTCGGTTTGCCTCCCGAAAACTCTTTGCCGAGATTTGCCCTGTGACCTCATTTTTTGCTGTGACCGATAACGACGCCATTCTCGCCCTGCAACCGCGCCTGACGGCCGATGACGCCGGTGTACGGCGGATTGCCCTGATTGATCTGGCTGACCTCGAAGAGCCGGACGGTCTGCTCTGGCTGGTTGAGCGGTTGGCTGAAGACCCCGCCGAAGAAGTGCGTGCCGAAGCGGCGCGCTTATTGGAGGCCTGGGAAGACGAGCCGGTGGTTGAAGCGCTGTGCCAGGCGCTGACGGATCCGTCGCCCGCAGTGCAAGCCGCAGCGGCGCAGAGCCTGAGCCTGCTCAAGACCGAAGCGGCGGGCAGGGTGATTCTGCCGTGGACGGCCCATGCCGACACCGGCGTGCGGGTTGCCGCGTTCCGGGCCTTGCGCGAGTTGCGTTTCCCCGGCGCTGCGCCTGCCGCGATTCAGGCGTTGAACGATGCCGACGCCAGTGTCCGTCGCGAAGCCGTCGGCGTGCTCGGCTGGCTCAAGCAACTCGACGCGTTGCCAGCCTTGGCCCGCCTGGCGAGTGATGACCCGGACACCGAAGTACGCCGCGCCGCCACCGGCGCCCTGGGTCTGGCAAGTGACGCTGACGTGCTGCCTGCGTTGCGTCAGGCCTTGCAGGACCACGCTTGGCAAGTACGCGAAGAAGCCGCGACCACCCTCGGCAAGGTCGGCCACACCGACGCCGGGCCGGCGCTGATCGAAGCCTTGGCCGACGACTACTGGCAAGTGCGCCTGCGCGCCACCCGCAGCCTCGGCCGTTTGCGTTACGCACCGGCCCTCGACGCCTTGATCGAAACCCTCGGTCATCGCATCAGCAACCTGCGCAAGGAAGCGGCGCTGGCGCTGGGCGAATTGAATGATCGCGGCGCCGTGGCAGCGTTGCAGGCCGCGCAGGACGACGGCGACCCGGAAGTGCGAAAAGCCGTGCGGATTGCCTTGGGTCAGCTGCAATGAATCCGCTGTCGGTCGGTAATTCTCAAAGTGAACACCGCTTGCGGTTGAGCTGGCCGGATGGCCGCGAGCAGTTGCTCGACCATGCCGAACTGCGCCGCCAGTGCCCGTGCTCGCAGTGCCGGGCGTTTCGCCTGCGGGGTTCGCCGCCAATGGTTGACCCGCGTGTGCGGGTCATCGAATTGAACGCTCAGGGCTACGGCCTGCAACTGGTGTTCAGCGATGGTCATCAACGCGGGATCTATCCATGGCGGTACCTGGCGCAACTCAAACCTTAGGCTCACCGCAATCAACCGGGGCTCAGAAAGACTTACTGACACTGGCCACGACCGTCGCAGGGGGATCGCGTGGCTGCTCAAGGGCAGCAGGCTCAGGGGGCCGATCTGTTGCTCCAGGCCGATGGTCCGCGCCGCGTTGACGGTGTAGGCGTAGAACGGTTTGAGCTGACTGGCGGTGCTTGTCAGGAAATTCCCACAAGGGTACAAATGTACTCCATGAAGACTCTGACTCCCCGCCGTACCGCCATCCTGACCTTTATCCGCGAACGCATCGCCGAACACGGTCAGCCCCCAAGCCTCGCTGAAATCAGCGAGGCTTTTGGTTTTGCCTCCCGCAGCGTGGCGCGCAAGCATGTGCTGGCGCTCACCGAAGCCGGGTTCATCGAGGTCAATCCGCATCAGGCCCGGGGCATTCGCCTGCTCGGGCAGCCGCCGCGGCCGGAACTGCTCGACGTGCCGGTGCTCGGCCGGGTAGCTGCCGGTGCCCCGATTGGCGCCGATGCCGACATCCACAATCGCCTGATGCTCGATCCCGCGCTGTTCTCCCGTACGCCCGACTACATGCTGCGGGTGCAGGGCGACTCGATGATCGAGGACGGCATTCTCGACGGCGATCTGGTCGGCGTGCGGCGCAACCCCGAGGCCCTCAACGGCCAGATCGTGGTGGCGCGGCTCGACGGTGAAGTCACCATCAAACGCTTCGAGCGCATCGGTGATGAAGTTCGCCTGTTGCCGCGCAACCCGGCGTACCAGCCGATTGTGGTACGTGACGATCAGGACCTGGCCATTGAAGGCGTGTTCTGCGGTCTGGTGAGGCAAGGCTGATGGGTGCCGTCGTTGCGCTGGATACGCTGTTCAATGGCGGCCAGGTCTGGAAGGGCCGGCCTGCGCCACCGGCCGCCAGCCCGCAACCCACCGGGCACGCCGCGCTGGACGCGGCCTTGCCCAGTGGCGGCTGGCCGGAAGCGGCGCTGAGCGAGATCCTCCTGGCCGGGCCCGGTGTCGGCGAGCTGCAACTGGTGTGGCCGACCCTGGCGCGACTGTCGGCGGCGGGCGAGCGCATCGTGCTGGTGGCGCCACCGTTCGTGCCGTACCCGCAGGCCTGGGCCAATGCCGGGGTCGATCTGCGTCAGTTGTCGGTGATCCGGGCCAGCGAACGCGATGCCTTGTGGGCGGCGGAACAATGCCTGCGCTCGGGCAGTTGCGGCGCGGTGCTGTGCTGGCCGCACAAGGCCGATGACCGCGCCTTGCGCCGTTTGCAGGTGGCGGCGGAAACCGGCCAGACCCTGGCGTTCGCGTGGCGGCCCTTGAGCGAAGCGGTCAACCCGTCGCCAGCCGCGTTGCGCATCGCCATTGATGCGCGCCCGGCGCAATTGCGCGTGCTCAAGTGCCGGGGCGGACTGGCGCGCAGCGCACCGATTGCCTTCGCCGTGGGGCATTGAGGTCGCCATGCGCTGGGTTTGCATTCTGTTCCCGCAATTGGCCCTCGACGCCGTGTTGCGTCAGCGCCCCGATCCCGAGCAACCGTTGGCGCTGCTCAGCGGCCCGGCCCAGCGCCGGGTGCTGCAAGCGGTCAACCCGGCAGCGCGGGCATTGGGCTTGCGTCCGGGTCAGTCGATGACCGCCGCGCAAGCCATGAGCAAAGGGTTCGCCACCGTCGATTACGATTCGGCCGAGGTCGAGCACTGGCAGCAGTTTCTCGCCGCCTGGGCCTATCGTTTCAGCGCCCAGGTCAGCGTCCATTACCCGCGCACCGTGGTGTTCGAGATCGAATCGAGCCTCGGGCTGTTCGGTTCCTGGGCGCAGTTCGAAGCACGGTTGCGCACGGAACTGACGGAGCTGGGCTTTCGGCACCGCATCGTTGCCGCGCCCAATCCGGTGGCGGCGCGGGTGTTGGCCAACGCCTACGACGGATTGGTGGTGCCCGACGGTGAAGCCCTGTGCCATCACCTCGGGCAACTGCCGGTCGACCGCGTCGGGCTTGAGCCGAGCGTGGCCACGGCGCTGTCGCGGATGGGCCTGCGCAACCTTCATCAGGTGCAGAGCCTGCCGCGTCAGGCCCTGGCCCGGCGTTTCGAGGCGCCGATGCTCAAGCATCTGGACACGTTGTTCGGCGCACGGCCGCTGGCGCTGGCGTTCTACCTGCCGCCGGATCGCTTCGACGTACGTATCGAACTCAACTTCGACGTGCAGTCCCATCAGGCGCTGTTGTTCCCGTTGCGCCGCCTGACATCCGATCTGGCGGCGTTTTTGTGCGGCCGCGACAGCGGCGTGCAGCGCTTCGATCTGCATCTGGAACATGCGGGGCTGCCGGACACGCTGATCAAGGTCGGCCTGCTCAGCGCCGAGCGGGATCCGGCGATGCTCTTTGAACTGGCCCGTGGCCGACTGGAGCAGGTGCAGGTCGAAGCCCCGGTGCGCGGTTTTCGTCTGCGCGCCGAAGACTTGCCGAGTTTCGTGCCGCAGTTTCAGGAACTGTTCGACGAGCGCCCGCAGCAGACCTTGCCCTGGGAGCAATTGCGCGAACGCCTACGCGCGCGGCTGGGGGATGAGGCGGTGCAGGGCCTGCGCTTTCAGGCCGATCATCGCCCGGAGTGCGCGTGGCAGAACGCCGATGACAAACAGCGTTGCCCTGCATTGCCGGGCGTGCAGCGTCCGGGCTGGTTGCTGGGCGAGCCGCAGTCGGTGCCCGAAGGTTCGGCACGCATCCTCATGGGGCCGGAACGCATCGAGTCCGGCTGGTGGGACGGTGATGACGTGCGCCGCGACTATTACCTGATCCAGAACCGCGCTGGCCAGCAAGGCTGGGCGTACCGGGCAGTGGGTGAGGGCGGCCCGTTGTGGCTGCAGGGCTGGTTCGCGTGAATCTGGGTTATGCCGAGCTGCACTGTCTGTCGAACTTCAGTTTTCAGCGTGGTGCTTCGAGTGCGCTGGAGCTGTTCCAGCGGGCGAAAAAACATGGCTATCAGGCGCTGGCGATCACCGATGAATGCACCCTGGCCGGGATCGTCCGTGCCTGGCAGGCGGCAAAATCTGTGGAGCTGCCGCTGATTATCGGCAGTGAGATGCGCATCGAAAACGGCCCGAAACTGGTGTTGCTGGTGGAGAACATCGAGGGTTATCAGGCGTTGTGCGGCTTGATCACCCAGGCTCGACGGCGCACCCAGAAAGGCCAGTATCAAATACTGCGCGAGGACTTCAGCGAGCCGCTGCCGGGGCTATTGGTGCTGTGGGTGCCGGAGGCGGTCGATGACATGAAAGAGGGCCGTTGGCTGAAGCAGACTTTCGGCGAGCGGCTGTGGCTGGCGGTGCAGTTGCATCGCGGGCAGAACGATCAGCAGCGGTTGACCGCGTTGCTGAGCCTGGCGGATGAACTGCAGATCCCCGCCGTGGCCAGTGGTGATGTGCACATGCACGCCCGTGGCCGGCGAGCCTTGCAGGACACCATGACTGCGATCCGCCATCACGTCCCGGTGGCCGAAGCCGGATTGCGTCTGCATCCCAACGGCGAACGGCATTTGCGCTGCCTCGATGTGTTGCGCGAGTTGTATCCGCAGACCTTGCTGGACGAGTCGGTGAAACTGGCTCGCCGCTGCACGTTCGATCTGGGCGAGTTGCGCTATCAATACCCCAAAGAACTGGTGCCTGAAGAGCACAGCGCCAGTTCCTGGCTGCGCCACCTGACCGAGCAAGGCATCGCCTGGCGCTGGCCGAAAGGCGCACAGCCCAAGGTGCTCAAGCAGATCGATGATGAGCTGAAGTTGATCGCCGAGC
Source organism: Pseudomonas sp. 58(2021) (assembly GCF_017491585.1). NCBI lineage: Bacteria > Pseudomonadati > Pseudomonadota > Gammaproteobacteria > Pseudomonadales > Pseudomonadaceae > Pseudomonas > Pseudomonas sp. 58(2021). Next base: position 189,139 of record NZ_JAFGYZ010000010.1, on the reverse strand, counting down.
TCGGCTACGAAAGCTACTTCCTCACCGTACACGACGTGGTGCGCTTCGCCCGGGAGCAGAAGATTCTCTGCCAGGGCCGGGGCTCGGCGGCCAACTCGGCGGTGTGTTTTGCCTTGGGCATCACCGAGATCGACCCGGACCGCACCACGCTGCTGTTCGAGCGTTTCATGTCGAGGGAGCGCAACGAGCCGCCGGACATCGACGTGGATTTCGAGCACGAACGCCGGGAAGAAGTCCTGCAATACGTGTTTCGTCGTTATGGCCGTCGTCGTGCGGCGCTGACGGCGGTGGTCAGCACTTACCACGCTTCCGGCGCGATCCGCGACGTGGCCAAGGCGCTGGGCTTGCCGCCGGACCAGATCAATGCGCTGGCCGACTGCTGCGGCCACTGGAGCGATGAAACGCCGCCCTTGGAGCGCCTGCGCGAAGGCGGTTTCGACCCCGAAAGTCCGCTGCTGCACCGGGTGCTGAGCCTGACCGGGCAACTGATCGGTTTTCCCCGGCATCTGTCGCAGCACCCCGGCGGTTTCGTGATTTCCGAGCAACCGCTGGACACCCTGGTGCCGGTGGAAAACGCCGCCATGGCCGACCGCACGATCATCCAGTGGGACAAGGACGATCTCGACGCGGTCGGGCTGCTCAAGGTGGATATCCTCGCCCTCGGCATGCTCAGCGCGATTCGCCGTTGTTTCGACCTGCTGCGCCGCCATCGCCATCAGGACCTGAGCCTGGCCACCATCCCGCCTGACGATCGCCCGACCTACGACATGATCAGCCGCGCCGACACCATCGGCGTGTTCCAGATCGAGTCCCGGGCACAGATGTCGATGCTGCCGCGCCTGCGCCCGCAAACCTTCTACGACCTGGTGATCGAAGTGGCCATCGTCCGGCCGGGGCCGATCCAGGGCGGGATGGTGCATCCGTACCTGCGCCGCCGGAACAAGGAAGAAAAGGAAACCTATCCGTCCCCGGAGCTGGAGGTGGTGCTCAAGCGCACCCTCGGCGTGCCGCTGTTTCAGGAACAGGTGATGCAGATCGCCATCGTCGCCGCCGACTACAGCCCCGGCGAGGCCGACCAGTTGCGCCGTTCCATGGCGGCGTGGAAACGCCACGGCGGGCTGGAACCGCACAAGGAACGGCTGGCGGCCGGCATGAAGAAAAACGGCTACAGCCCGGAATTCGCCGCGCAGATCTTCGAGCAGATCAAGGGTTTCGGCAGCTATGGTTTTCCCGAGTCCCACGCCGCCAGTTTTGCCTTGCTGACCTATGCCAGTTGCTGGCTCAAGTGCCATGAACCGGCGGCGTTTGCCTGTGCGCTGATCAACAGCTGGCCGATGGGTTTCTACAGCCCGGACCAGATTCTTCAGGATGCGCGCCGGCATCATTTGCAGATCCGCCCGGTGGACGTGCGCGCCAGCGACTGGGATTGCAGTCTGGAGCCGATTGTTGGCGCACAACCGGCGATCCGCATGGGCCTGCGGATGATCAAGGGTTTTCGCGAGGAAGATGCGCGCAGCATTGAAAGCGCTCGGACGAGGGGCACGTTTGCCGATGTCGCCGACCTGGGCGAACGGGCCGGGCTCGACAGTCGGGCCCAGGCGCTGCTGGCGGATGCCGGGGCGTTGCGCGGCCTGGCCGGTCACCGCCATCGGGCGCGCTGGGAGGTGGCCGGGGTGCAGAAACAGCTCGGGTTGTTTGCCGGATTGCCGAGTCAGGAAGAACCGGATGTGCGGCTGCCCACGCCGAGTGTCAGCGAAGACCTGTTCACCGATTACGCCACGCTGGGCACCACGCTGGGGCCGCATCCGCTGACGCTGTTGCGCGACGAATTGCGGGCGCGGCGCTGTCGCAGTTCCCGGGAATTACTGGAGGTCGAGCACGGGCGACCGGTCAGCGTGGCAGGGCTGGTGACCGGCCGCCAGCGTCCGGGCACTGCCAGCGGCGTGACTTTCGTGACCCTGGAAGACGAGTTCGGCAACGTCAATGTGGTGGTCTGGCGCGATCTCGCCGAGCGCCAGCGTCAGGTGCTGGTCGATTCGCAGCTGCTCAAGGTTGACGGCCGCTGGGAGCGCGAAGGCGAGGTGCGGCACCTGATCGCCGGACGCCTGAGTGATCTGACTCCGCTGCTCAACGGCATCCGTGTACAGAGCCGCGACTTCCACTGATCAGCGCTGTGGCCAGAACCGCTCGCCACCCCCCGGTGCCTCCGTCCACGCCTGCAACGTGCGGGTTGGCAGATCGAAATAATCCCGGGTTCGCGCATAACCATGCCCGCCCATGCAACCGATCGCATCGAGCCCCAATTGATCGATGTACAGGGTTTTCGGGTCGATCAACTCGTCGCGCACATGGGCCATCAACACCTCGCCAAAAATGATCTCCCGTGACTGGCCGATGTTCAGCGCCATCATTCGCCGACATTCCAGCGCCACCGGTGCTGCGGACGCTCATAAATGTCGGTCGGGGTGCCGATCTGCAGGATCTTGCCGGCAGACATCACCGCGATCCGGTCGGACAGGGTCAACACTTCTTCCTGATCGTGGGTGACGAAGAAGACCCTGCATCTCGAGGCCGAAGGCGATATTCTGCGCGACACTCATGTGCGGAAACAGCGCGTAACTCTGGAACACTGTGTTGACCCGACGCTTGAACGGCGGCAGGTGGTTCACGGTTTCGCCCGCCAGCCGGATCGCCAGGGTCATCAGAATACCGCTTGGATACGTTGCGCACTTCAATGGCTATTGGTTGACCCGCAATGGTGCAATTCTCTAATTATTGTATGCAATATCTGAATGCAATTTAGAGATGCCCGGATTAATCTGCTGGCGCAACCCCCCATTTACCTGACTGAGTCGTTCGTCGGGCAGCGTTGCCAGCATTGAAGGAGTTTTCAAATGACCGAGAAAAAAACGGAAACCACGGTCGACCGCGTCTACCAAGGGGTTTACGAGGCGATCAGCAAGCGTTCGCTGCGTCCGGGGATGAAGCTGGGCGAGGCGTCGCTGGCGGAATTGTTCAATGTCAGCCGCACGTCGGTTCGCGCGGCACTCAAGCAACTGGAGGCCGACGGACTGGTTACCACCGAGCCCAATAAAGGTGCGTCGGTGTCGTTGCCCAGTGATGAAGAAATCCGTTCGCTGTTCGAAACCCGGCGCCTGATCGAGATCGGCATCGTCACCGAGCTGTGCCGGCGCAAGGATTGCGCCGCGATGCAGGACCTGCGCGAACACCTGCTGCTGGAAGATGAGGCCCACGCGGCCGGTGACCACGAACGGCTGATTCACCTGCTCGGCGAGTTCCACCTCAAACTGGCCCGCAGCCTGAACAACCCGGTGCTGCTCGACTGGTTCCAGAAGCTGATTTCCCGCGCTTCGCTGTACGCCGCCGCGCTGGACGACGACAGCCACCAAGCCTGTCGCGACGATGAGCATCTGCGCCTGATCGAGTACATCGAGGCCGGTAATCAGAGCGCGGCCATCGAGCTGACCTGCATGCACCTGGACGGTATCCAGAAGGCGATTCTCGACGTCGCTGCGAAGATGAAGAGCGGCTACCACCCGCTCAAACACCTGATCGAAGTCTGAGTCTTGGCTGGGTCCGAAATCGGCTATACCTCTAATGAAACCAATGAGGCCTCTCGATGCTCGAAACACACGGGCGTGGCGTCAGAGGGCGTTGCGAAATCGGTCGAAAACCACAGGACATTGAGTCAATCGATGCAGTTTTTATCCGATAGTCACGGTTGTGACGGCTGGCAGGGCGAGATGGCCGGGCGAATCCGTGCGTTCGACTGGAGCGGGACCGATCTGGGCCCTCTCGAATCCTGGCCGGCCAGCCTGTGCAGCACGGTGCAGTTGATGCTCGCGTCTCCGTTGCCGATGGTCATGCTCTGGGGCCGTGCCGGCTACATGATCTACAACGATGCCTACTCGCGGTTCGCCGGCGGCCGCCACCCGTACCTGCTCGGCGTGCCGGTGGAGCTGGGCTGGCCGGAGGTCGCCGACTTCAATCGGCATGTGGTCGACACCTGCCTGGCAGGCGGCACCCTGGAGTACCGCAACAAGGTGCTGGTGCTGTTGCGCGATGGCGTGCCCGAAGATGTCTGGCTCGACCTTTATTACAGCCCGGTGGCCAACGATGCCGGGGTTCCGGCCGGCGTCATGGCGATGGTGGTGGAGACAACCGAGCTGGTGCTGTCCGAACGTCTGCGTCAGGCTGCCGAAGACGCCTACCGCGCCGACAATGAACGGGTTCGGCTGGCGCTGAATGCCGGGGCGCTGCTCGGCTCGTTTGTCTGGGACGTCAGAAACAACGTGCTGTCGGCCGACGAGCGATTCGCCCGGACATTTTCCTACCCGCCTGATCAAGACCTGACCAACCTGCCGCAGCATATCGCCGAAGCGCACATTCACCCGGACGATCGCAATTGGGTACGGGAGTGCGTGGAGAATTCGGTACGTACCGGCGAGCCCTACAACGCCGAATACCGAGTGGTGCGTGCCGATGGCAGTTGTCTGTGGGTACTCGCCAGCGGCGCCTGCGAATTTGACGAGCAGGGCCGGCCGTTCCGTTTCCCCGGCGTGCTGATCGACATTCACGAGCGCAAGACCGCCGAAGAATCCCTGCTCAAGTTCACCCGCAACCTCGAACAGCGTGTGGCGGATGAAGTCGAGGCGCGCCTCACCGCCGAAGAGCAATTGCGTCAGTCGCAGAAACTCGAAGCCATCGGCGGCCTCACGGGCGGCGTGGCCCACGACTTCAACAACCTGTTGCAAGTGATCGCCGGCAACCTGCACCTGCTGGCCCGTCATGAACCGGACAATGCCAACGTGCAACGCCGGGTCAGCGCCTCGCTGGCGGCGGTGGAGCGCGGGGCCAAGCTGTCCTCGCAACTGCTGGCGTTTGCCCGGCGCCAGCCGCTGTCGCCGGCAGTGTGCGATCCTCGGCAGATCTTCGAAGGCGTCGGCGAATTGCTGCAACGGGCACTGGGGGAAACCATTCAGATTGATGTGCAACTGCCCGAGGAACCGTGGCACATCAACGTCGACCGCAATCAACTGGAAAACGCTATTCTCAATCTGGCGATCAACGCCCGGGATGCCATGAAAGGCGAGGGCACGATCGTGCTCGGCGCCGCCAATACGTCACTGGATCGGACGTTCTGCGCCGGCAAGGGCATCGCGCCGGGGGATTTTGTGCGGGTTTCGGTCAGTGACAGCGGCGTCGGCATCGCCCCGCACATGCTGGAGCAGGTCTTCGAACCGTTCTTCACCACCAAGGCTGACGGCCAGGGCACGGGCCTGGGCTTGAGCATGGTGTTCGGTTTCGTCAAACAGAGCGGCGGGCATGTCGAGATCGACAGCCACGTCGGCGAGGGCACGCGGGTGCAGTTGTATTTTCCGCGCAGCTTGCGACCGATGCTCGATGAAACGCCAGGCGCGCAACGTCAACAGGCGGGCGGCAACGAGACCATTCTGGTGGTCGAAGACAACGAAGCGGTGCGCACCTCCGCTGTCGAACTGTTGCGCGAGGAAGGTTACCGGGTGCTGATCGCCGGCAATGGCGACACGGCCATGCAAATGCTGCTGGAGGGTGCCCGGGTCGACCTGATCTTTACCGACGTGGTCATGCCCGGGCTGATCAAAAGTTCCGATCTCGCCGCCTGGGCCAAGGTGCAAATGCCGCCGGTGGCCGTGCTGTTCACCTCCGGCCACACCCGCGACATCATCTCGCGCAATCACCAGCTCAGCCCGGACACCCATTTGCTCGGCAAGCCCTACGGGCCCGAGGCGTTGTTGCAAATGATCCGTGCGGTGCTGAGTGCCTGAGCCATTTCTCTTCAGACCAAGGTTGGCCGATGACTTCCAAGCGCAGCTCCAGTTCCGCCGCCGGCATGGTCCGGGTGCGCGGTGCCCGCGAACACAATCTGCAGAACGTTGACGTCGATATTCCCCGGGATGCGCTGGTGGTGTTTACCGGGGTGTCCGGTTCGGGCAAGTCGTCGCTGGCGTTTTCGACCTTATATGCCGAAGCGCAGCGCCGCTATTTCGAATCGGTGGCGCCCTACGCGCGGCGGTTGATCGATCAGGTCGGCGTGCCGGACGTCGATTCCATTGAGGGCCTGCCGCCGGCCGTGGCCCTGCAGCAACAACGCGGCACGCCGAGCACGCGTTCGTCGGTGGGCAGCGTCACCACGCTGTCGAGCCTGATCCGCATGCTGTACTCCCGCGCCGGCAGTTACCCGGCGGGTCAGCCGATGCTGTACGCCGAGGACTTCTCGCCGAATACGCCGCAAGGCGCCTGCCCGGAGTGCCATGGATTGGGGCGGGTGTACGAAGTCACCGAAGCGCTGATGGTGCCCGATCCGAATCTGACCATCCGCCAGCGCGCCGTGGCGTCCTGGCCGCTGGCCTGGCAGGGGCAGAACCTGCGCGACATCCTGGTGACCATGGGCATCGACGTCGACATACCCTGGCGCAAGCTGCCGAAAAAGCAGCGCGACTGGATCCTCTTCACCGAGGAAACACCAACGGTTCCGGTGTACGCCGGGCTGACGCCGGAAGAAACCCGCGTCGCCCTCGAACGCAAGATGGAGCCCAGTTATCAAGGCACGTTCACCGGTGCCCGGCGCTACATCCTGCACACCTTCACCCATTCGCAAAGTGCGCTGATGAAGAAGCGCGTGTCGCAATTCATGCTCGGCAGCCTGTGCCCGTTGTGCGATGGCAAGCGCCTCAAACGCGAGGCGCTGTCGGTGACGTTTGCCGGCCATGACATCGGCGAGTTGTCGCGTATGTCGCTGCTGCAAGTCGCTGAGGTCTTGAAGCCGGTAGCTGACGCGAGCTGGCTGGAACAGGTCGATGAGCCCGGCGAAACCCTGACGCACAGCCAGACCCGCGAAGCCCGGCAACAGCGCGTAGCCCATGGCGCCAGCGGCCACACCCACGCACCGGACGTGCGCCACACCCCCAACCTGTCGCTGGAAAAACGCCTGGCGGCGCAGCGCATCGCCGAGGACCTGCTGGAGCGGGTCAGTACCCTGACCGATCTCGGCCTCGGTTATCTGGCGCTGGAGCGCAGCACGCCGACCCTGTCGTCAGGCGAGCTGCAACGCCTGCGACTGGCCACCCAACTGGGCTCGCAATTGTTCGGCGTGATCTATGTGCTCGACGAACCTTCCGCGGGCTTGCACCCGGCTGACGGCGAGTCGCTGTTCGAGGCGTTGCAGCGTCTGAAGGCCGACGGCAACAGCGTGTTTGTGGTCGAGCACGATCTGGACACCATGCGCCGCGCCGACTGGCTGATCGATGTCGGCCCGGCGGCGGGTGAAAAGGGCGGGCAGATTCTCTACAGCGGCCCGCCGCCGGGGCTGGCAGCGATCGAGCAGTCGCAGACCCGCGCCTATCTGTTCGCCGAACAGCAACGCACCACACGCGCCGCGCGCAAACCGTCGGGCTGGCTGAAGCTCGACGGCGTTACCCGCAACAATCTCGATAACCTCAGCGCCGAATTTCCACTGGGTTGTTTCACCTCGGTCACCGGCGTCTCCGGTTCCGGCAAATCGAGCCTGGTCAGCCAGGCGCTGCTGGAACTGGTCGGCGCGCAGCTCGGGCGCAGCGCCAGTGATGCCGAGCCGGAGGAACTCAATCTGGAAGACGATACCCCGACTGCCAGCACCGGCCAGGTCAGCGCCGGGCTGGAGTCGATCAAACGTCTGGTGCAGGTCGATCAGAAACCCATCGGCCGTACCCCACGTTCGAATCTGGCGACCTACACCGGGCTGTTCGACAACGTGCGCAAGTTGTTCGCCGCGACCGACGAGGCGAAAGCGGCGGGTTACGACGCCGGGCAGTTTTCCTTCAACGTTGCCAAGGGCCGTTGCCCGACTTGCGAGGGCGAGGGTTTTGTCAGTGTCGAGTTGCTGTTCATGCCCAGCGTTTACGCGCCGTGCCCGACCTGCCATGGCGCACGTTACAACCCCGACACGTTGGCCATCCTCTGGCAGGGCTTGAGCATCGCGCAGGTGCTGCAATTGACCGTGGACGAGGCGGTAACGGTGTTTGCCGAGCAACCGGCGATCCGTCGTTCACTGGAAGTGCTGCGCGATATCGGCCTTGGTTATCTGCGCCTCGGGCAACCGGCGACCGAATTGTCCGGGGGTGAGGCACAGCGGATCAAACTGGCCACCGAGCTGCAGCGCAATCAGCGCGGCGCAACGTTGTATGTGCTGGATGAACCCACCACCGGCCTGCACCCGCGAGACGTCGACCGCTTGCTGGAACAACTGGATACGCTGGTGTCGGCAGGGCACACGGTGATCGTGGTCGAGCATGAAATGCGCGTGGTGGCGCAGAGCGACTGGGTGATCGACATCGGCCCGGGCGCCGGAGACCAGGGCGGCAAGATCGTCGTGGCCGGGACACCGCAGAAAGTGGCGGCGAGCAAGAAGAGCCGGACTGCGCCGTTTCTAGCCCGTGCCTTGAACCGATAACTGCGTCGCCTGGGCGGGCCTCATCGCGGGCAAGCCCGCTCGCACAGAGTCTGATGTGTTCACGAAGTTGTGTACGGCACAAAAAACTGTGGGAGCGGGCTTGCCCGCGATGGCGGTGTATCAGGTGCCGTCGAGCGTGCGGCGTACCTTGTCCAGCAATTCGCTGATCTGGAACGGCTTGACCAGCATGTCCATGCCGGCCCCGAGGAACACTTGCCGGTTGATCGCGGTTTCTGCGTAACCGGTCATGAACAGGATCGGCAACGCTTCGCGCCAGTCCCGTGCAACGTCCGCCAGTTCGCGGCCGGTCATGCGTGGCAGACCGACGTCGGTCAGCAGGAGGTCGATCGACGAGTCGTTCTGCAAGCGCTCCAGCGCCGTTTCGATATCGGCGGCCTGGGTGCAGCGGTAACCGGCGTCTTCCAGCACTTCGGTGACGAACAGGCGTACCGTCGGCATGTCTTCGACGATCAACACATGTTCGCCCGAGCCTTGCGGATCAATGGTCACCGGGGTCAGATCGACAGCGGTCGGATCGCTGGTGGCCGGCAGCATGATCGTCACTTCGGTGCCACGTCGCGCCACGCTGCGGATGTGCGCATCGCCACCGGACTGACGGGCGAAACCGTAGATCGTCGACAGACCCAGCCCGGTGCCCTGGCCCAGCGGTTTGGTGGTGAAGAACGGCTCGAACACCTTGTCGATCACGTTGTGCTCGATGCCGGTACCGTCATCGCGCACCGATAGCGCCACATAGGAACCATCGGCGAGGTTCGGGTCGCCGTGGGAATACGCCGCGTAAGTGCTGACCCAGATATTGCCGCCCCGTGGCAATGCGTCCCGGGCATTGATCACCAGATTGAGCACTGCACTTTCGAGCTGGATCGGATCGACCAGCGCGATGGCAGATTTGGTGGTCAATTCGAGCTTGAGGGCGATGCGTTCGCCGATGGTACGCACCAGCAATTCTTCGAGCGAGCGGACGTGTTTGTTGATGTCTACCGGACGGGTGTCGAGCGGTTGCTGACGGGCAAACGCCAGCAGACGATGGGTGAGCGAGGCCGCGCTCCTCGCCGAGCTCAGGGCCGCTTCGGCGTAGAACTGCACCTTGTCCGTCCGGGCATCGGCAACACGTTTCTGAATCAGCTCGAGGCTGGTGATGATCCCGGTCAGGAGGTTGTTGAAGTCATGGGCGATGCCGCCGGTGAGCTTGCCCAGCGCATCCATTTTCTGTACTTGCAGCAGTTGCGATTCAACGCGAACCCGGTCGGCGACTTCCTTGGCCAGTTGCGTGGTGGTGTCGTCCAGTTGCGCCAGGTGCGAACGTTCGCGGTGACGGTGCTCGGTGACGTCTTCGACGAACACCAGGCTCAGTTTGGGGGTCCGATAGGGCGAAATCTGCCATTCGGTCTCGCGTATCTCGCCCTGAACGCGCATGTTCAGCGTGCCTTTCCAGCGCTCGCCATCCACCAGTCGCAGGCGCAGTTCGTCGAGGATCGCGCCCTGATCCTCGGCGAAGCACTCGCTGAGGGTCTGCGGGTCGCGGTTGTCCTGGATCAGTTGGGAGAAGGCGTGGTTGCACTCGTGGACTTTCAGGTCGGCGTCGAGCACCGCGATGGGCGCGGAGATGTTGACGAAAATCTCCCGGAAACGCGCCTCGCTTTCGCGCAAGGCGTTCTCCGTGTCGCGCACCCGCAGCAGGGTGCGCAACGTTGCCAGCAGCACATCGGGATCGACCGGGTGAATCAGATAAGCATCGGCCCCGGCGTCGAGGCCGGTGATGATGTCGCCGGTCTGGATCGACGCGGCCGACACGTGAATCACCGGGAGCAGGGCGGTGCCCGGGTCGGTGCGCAGTTTACGAACGATGTCGAACCCGCTCATGTCCGGCAGATTGACGTCGAGAATCAGCGCATCGAGCGACTGACTGGCGATCAGGGCCAGACCCTCACCGCCGGTGCCGGCCTCGAGCACTACGTAACCGTGGCGCTCCAGGCGTCGGCGCAGGGCGTAGCGGGTGGCGACGTTGTCATCGACGATCAACAGACGGATGTCATGTTTCATCGACGTTCTCCTGGGCAATCGCCAATGGAATGATCACGAAAAAGCTCGAACCCACGCCCGGTGTACTTTCGACACCCACCTCTCCACCGAGCAATTCGGCGAAGCGCTTGCACAGCGACAAGCCGAGACCGGTGCCGCGCAGGCGTTTTTGCAACGGTGAATCGACCTGCGAAAAGTCTTCGAACAGGGTGCCGTGCAGTTCAGGGGCGATGCCGATGCCGGTGTCGCTGACCGCAAATCGCACTTTGTCCTGACCTTCCAGGCGTGCCGAGACCCGGACTTCGCCACGGGTGGTGAATTTCAGCGAGTTGGAAATGAAGTTGCGCAGGATCTGCGCCAGTTTCTTGTCATCGGTGTACAGGCGCGGCAAGCCCACCGGTTCTTCGAAAATCAGGTCCACCGCCGTGGCGTCGACAATCGGCCGGAACATCCCGCGCAAAGCCGCGAACAGGTCGAACATGTCGAACCACGCCGGAGAAATGCTGATGCGACCGGCCTCGATCTTCGCCAGATCGAGCAGGTCGTCAACCATGTCGCTGAGCTCGCGGGCTGCGGTGCTGACGAAGGCCACCTGCTTGTGCTGCTCGGGGCTGAGCGGGCCGTCGAGCTCGTCGGCCAGCAGGCTGTTGATGCTCAGGATCGAGCCCAGCGGCGTGCGGAATTCATGACTCATGTACGACAGGAAGCGGCTTTTCAGGTCAGAGGCCTGGCGCAGTTGTTCGGCCTGAGTGTCGAGTTCGGCGTAAAGGGCCAGCACGCCCTGATTGGTTTCGTCGAGCTCTTCACGCAGCGCTGCGGTTTCGCTCTGCAATCGTGCGATCAGTTCTGCCTGTTCGGCGTTGGTCAAGATCGGAGACTCAGTCATGGGCGGATTCCAGGGCAACGACCAGTACGGTGACATCGTCGCGCCCGCGGCAGAAGTCGCGGTGCAGGACGGTGGCAATCACGGCGGGATGGCGATGCACCAGACCGGGGTAATCCTGCAGGTTCCAGCGGGACTGCAAGCCGTCGCTATACATGATCAATAGATGTCCGTTCACGTGAGCATAGTCAAAAGGCTGGGCTTTTCGGTACTGGCCGCCGACGATGCCCGGATGCGAGGCCAGTCCGCGGGACTTGTCGGAGGCGATCAGACAGGCACCGATGTTGCCGACACCGGTGAACGCCAGACTGGCCCGATCGGCGTGAAACTGCGCGAATGCCACAGCGCCGCCACGGGTTCCGATCATCTCGCGGTGCATGTCTTCCATCAGGACCGTCGGCGCACCGAACGGATTCAGGGCAAAGGCTTTTTCTCCGGCCCGGGCCGCACACTCGGCGTCTTCGCCATGACCCAGACCGTCGACCACCAGAGCACTGACGTCAGCGCCGTGGAATGCCAGATGCCAGACATCACCGCAGGCCGGGTCGTTGTGCAGCGAGTGCTGGCTGACACCATACGGCATATCCACCTGCCGGTCGCTGCGCGGGTATAAACGAGCAAGCAGAACCGCGCCGCGATGGTCGGCAAAAACATCAAAGACATCGGCCTGGCGTGCCACGGCGCCCAGGCCGATGCCCTGAGTACCGCCGGTGGAAAAGCCATCGGCCATGCACGCATCCAGATCAAAGCCGTGCGCCCGGTCGACCGCGATCATCTCGATGCCGTCGTCACTCTGACGCGGCAACAGACGCAGGTGCAGTTCGCCGTGTCCGGCATGCTTGAGCACATTGCTCGCCAGCTCCGTGGCCACCAGCGCCACGCGGCCGGCATCGCTTTCGCCAAAACCGTGTTGCTCGGCCAGGCGCTGGGCCGTACGCCGGACATGGCCGATCTGGCTGCTGTCTTCGATCACCAACACCTGGGTCAATGACCCGCTGATGTTCATGTCCATCGGGTGATCGTTATGCGGGTGCCTTTGCCGGGCTCGGTGTCCAGTTCGAATTCGTCCACCAGTCGCTTGGCCCCGGTCAGGCCCAGGCCCAGACCGCTGCCGGAAGTCCAGCCATCGGTCATCGCCAGTTTGATGTCGGGAATGCCCGGGCCCTCATCGCGAAAGGTCAGGCGCAGGCCGACCTTGTGGTTGTCATCGAGGATCTGCCAGTCCATGTCGCCACCCCCTCCATACACCATGGTGTTGCGCGCCAGCTCGCTGACGGCGGTCACCAGTTTGGTCAGGTCGATCAGGCGCATGCCGCATTCGGTGGCGAGTTTGCGCGCCTGTTGCCGGGCCAGCACCACGTCCTGCTCGATGTTGATCGGTTGGGTACCGCTGCTGCGCACGGTCATTGCTGGCGTACTCGTTCCTGCAGCAGTTTCATGCCGCGCTCGACGTTCAGCGCGGTACTGACGCCTGGCAGGTACAGACCGAGTTCGACCAGGGTAATGGCGACCGCCGGCTGCATGCCGACGAGCATGGTTTCGGCATCCATGATTTTCGACAGGCCGGAAATGGTGCCGATCATCCGGCCAATGAACGAATCGACCATGTCCAGCGCCGAGATATCGATCAGCACCCCGCGCGCGGAGGTCTTGCTGATGCGCTCGGACAGATCGTCCTGAAGGGTGAGGGCGAGCTGGTCGTGCATGTCGACCTGGATGGTCACCAGCAGGAAGTCACCCATCTGAAGAATCGGGATACGTTCCATTGTTCAGACCGTCTTGGTGAGGGTGATGCCCAGACGGGTCAAGGCCAGTTTCAGCGCATCGGCCAGATTGGCCTTGGTCACCACGCCTTGCAGGTCGAGGCCCAGGTGCACGATGGTCTGGGCTATCTGCGGACGCACGCCGCTGATGATGCAGTCGGCGCCCATCAGGCGGATCGCGGTGACGGTCTTGAGCAGGTGCTGGGCGACCAGCGTATCGACGGTCGGCACGCCGGTGATGTCGATGATGGCGATTTCCGAACCGGTGTCGACGATGCGTTGCAGCAGCGATTCCATGACGACCTGAGTGCGTTGCGAATCGAGGGTGCCGATCATCGGCAGCGCCAGTACGCCGTCCCACAATTTGACCACCGGCGTGGACAGCTCCAGCAGTTCTTCCTGCTGACGCTTGATCACCGCTTCACGGGACTTCTGGAACGTGCGGATCGTGTAAAGGCCGAAGGCATCGAACAGTTCGGAGATTTCCCAAAGCTGTTCGGCGAGCAGGGCGGGCTGGTCCTGATAATGGTTCTGCAGCAGGGCGAACAACGGGCCTTTGAGCGAGAAAATGAAATTGGCGGTTTGCTGCGAATCCTGACCGAGCAGGGCGCGGCTGTGGGAGAGCTTTTCGAGGAACTGGCGGATGGCCTCCCAACCGGGGGCGGCAATGTTGGTGCCGTTACCGTTTTCCAGACCACTGAGCACCAGTTGCAGGAATTCGCTGGTCTGTTGCTGTATGTCATGTTCCTTGAGGTTGCGGGTGGTGCCGCTGGCCTGCAATCCGTTGACCCATTCGCTCAACAGTTGTGTCTGTTTGTTCTTCATCGCATCGAGTGTGCTGTTCTGCAGTGCTGCCATGTGCGTTGTGCTCCATTGCGAATTGGGGCCGGCTCTTCGGAAAATGACCGGCGCGAAGTGAATGACCCTGGCCGTTCGAAATAGTTGTTCGTTTCTGTGAGGATATTTTTGATCCGGTGCAGGGAAAGCCCCGTTAACTCTAGTTGGCGTGGCCGGCAACGCCGATTTTTCGCACTTGTGGATGACCCAATAAAAAGAGGCCGCGTCCAGTGGAGGCGGCCTCTTTGCGTGTCTTGCGCTTATTTGGAGGGGTGTTTGGCCTGCAGTTCCTTGGCGGCTGCCAGGTGTTTTTCCAGGCCAGGCAGCATTTTCTGCGCGAAGCCCTTGAGCTCGGTGGCGCCCTTGACCTGGTCGTCGGTCACGGTGTTGGCTTCTTTCTTGAACAGCTCGATGGCTTCTTCGTGGGCTTTCACCTGATTGTTGGCGTAGGCGGCGTCGAAGGATTCATCGCGCATGTCGAGGATTTTTTCCTTGGCCTGTTTCACCAGGGTGGTGGAGTCCGGAACCTTGATGTCGTGGGACTTGGCAATGGTAGCCAGCTCATCGTTGGCCTTGCCGTGGTCGGTGATCATCATGTTGGCGAATGCCTTGATGTCCGCCGACTGGCTCTTTTCCAGGGCGAGACGAGCGGCTTCGATCTCGGCGATGCCGCCAGCTGTCGCGTTATCGACAAAGTCGTTGTCGGTCGCGGCGAAGGCTGAGCCCATGCCGGTACTCAAGGCAACTGCCAGAAAGAGATGACGCAGTTTGAATCCGTCCATTGGTGTTTCTCCACGCAGGTTTTTGTGAGCGTTATTCAATGGAGGGAATGTGCCGATCAAAGGTTTTATCGCATTTGTGCCCAAGGCGACGAACGGCCACCGCTGGTCTGACAGGTGGTCGACAGAAGGGTACAACCAAGGCCATTCTGATAACTGGCCAGCGCAATCGGTCGTGTTGGCTGCCGATCAACTGACGGAGGTGTTCCATGCCGGTGACCCATGATTTGTTACAGGACTTGAAACTCACAAAGGAAGAGATCCAGCAACGACGCACCGCGGATCCACATCTGGATGCACTGATCAACAAGTATTCCCAGGCGGACGCCGAAGTCGTCAAGGCCGAGACGGCGACCTCGGACGCCCCCAGCGATGACACACTGAAAAAACTCAAAGAGAAACGTCTGCAGGTCAAAGACAAGATCGTCGAGCAATTGCAGGCTCGATCCTGACCGTCAGTCGCACCATTGATTTTCGATGGTGCCCGACTGGAACGACAGCCACGACGGCACCTCGAATGTACAGAGTCTTCACGCAGCGACTCTTTGCGAGGTGCCTTATGAACAAACCCAAGCTCCCCAACGACAAGTTCCCCAGTGAAGAGCAGGGCGCTTTCGACCCGGTTCCCACGCATCCCGAACCCAACAGTCCGGCGTATACCGTTCGCCATCCTGAGGAGGAGCGCAAGATCACGGATGTGCCGGAAGATGAGGATCCGGAAAAATTTGATCGATCCAGCAACTGACCGTCTGCCATCGCTGGATTTTCAGCGATGGCACCCCTCGTTTCAGCACACATTCCAGAGCTTCATTCCAAGGCTGCATCCAGCGGCATCCGCGCCATGTGCGTGGCTTTCAGCGAGCCGAAATACAACCAGTCGCCATACTCGCGAGCGGTGGTAATCGGCGAGTAATTGCCGTTGCTGGCATCCTGCAGATTGGCGATGACCTTGCCGTTCAGATCCAGCCCGAGGACAAAGCCGCGTTTCTCCACCGGTTTGGGCAGAACCATCATCGCCCGCACGATCATCTTGCGCACGAACGGATGCCCGGCGGTGCCATCGAGCAGCGGATTGCGCGGCGTGTACAGCGCCACCCAGAAGCGGTCCCGGCCATTGAACGCGAGGTTGTCCGGCAGCCCCGGCAGGTTGTCGATGAACAGATCGTGGGTGCCGGCGTTGGGGCCGGTCAGCCAATAGCGGCTGATGCGGTAGGCACCGGTTTCGTTGACCAGCACATAGGCGTCATCCGGGCCGAGGGTGACGCCGTTGGCGAACTCCAGCTTGTCGAGCAGAACGCTGGTCTTGCCGGTCTGGAAGTCGTAACGCAGCAAGCGACCGTCTCCGCCATGCTCGATGATCGCCTCGCCGTCATGGCCGTAACCCCAGCGACTGCTGGCATCGCTGAAGTAGGCGTAATGCCCGGACTTGTCGATGGCCACATCGTCGGTGAAGCCGAACTTCAGGCCGTTGGCTTCAGTGGTCAGCGCGGTCAGCCGTCCTTGGGCATCAAGGGACAGCAAACCCTTGACCCCATCGGCAATCACCAGCAAGCCGTTGGGGTGTCGCGCCAGACCCAGCGGACGCCCGCCGGTATCGGCGAGCACCTGGCGCTGCTGGCCGTCGAGACTGGTGCGCAGCAGGCGCCCGTCATGCAGGCCGGTGATCAGAAAGTCATCCTCCAGCAGCAGCGCTTCGGGGCCTTCGATACCGCCCGGGCCGACCTGTTTCGCGCTTTTGAGGCGTTGGTTGTCCGCGTAGATCCCATCAGTCAATGATGGGGCGACTTGCGGCTTCCACGCCACAGGCTCGACGTTGGTCGGCATCAGCAACAGGAAGGCCAGAATCAAAATCACCAGCAGCAGGATCAGATGGCGCAGCTTCACACGTGAGCTCCTGCCAGTGCCAGATGTCGGGTGGCCATGTCGCGCAGGGCCAGCATCGAGGCCGCCGACTCGCGTTCGATGCGGCGTTTGAGCAACAGCCGATTGGCGATGCGCATGCCCAGACTGTCGAAGCGGTATTCCAGGGTGCGCACGAAGGCCGTGCCTTCGCCTGCGGCCGAGCATTCATAAGTCAGCCGCAGGGACAGTCCATGATCGCCCTGTGCCCGGGCACACCAGCGCCGTCCCGGCAGATACTCGGTGACTTCCCAGCTCAAATGGCCCTCGCGGCCGCCGGCATGAATGTCTTCCTCGAAACGCCCGCCGGCATGCAGCGGGCCGGCGGGACCGTCGATTCTCAGCGAGGACGGATGCCACTCAGGCCAACGGCTGACCGTGGCGGCGTAGGCGAGTACGGCAATCGGGTCGCCGGTGATATCGATCGGATGCTGCATGCGGGTCATGGGCGTTCTCGAATCGGTGAGGGGGATGGGTTCCGGTTCCCGGTAGAGGGTGCCGAACAGGTAATCCATCAACGGCAGGACGATGTTGAAATTGCGCTCCTGCATGTGTTCACGCCGGTGATGCAATTCGTGCAGACGACGCATCTGGCGAATCCAGGGCAGGCGACTCAGCGGATGTTTTTCCGGCAAGTGTTCGCAGGCGTGGAACACCTCGTAGGTCAGGTAACCCAGTACCATGCAGCCACCGAACAGCCCGGCCACGTTGGCGTTGACCTGCGCAAACAGCCACCAGAAGGGCAGGGTGATCACCAGTGTGTGCACCACGATCAGCCACGCCGGAAACAGGATCACCCGCCAGTCGCGGGCGCTGTCCCAGGTCATGTGGCCGGGGGTGAAGAAACTGTGATGGTCGCCGGCATGGCGGGCGTAGAACATCTTGGCGAAGGCTTTCTTGTGATGCCCGAGATGGCGGTGCACCCCATATACGCCGAAGTTGAAGAACAGCAACGTCAGCGGCACCGTCAGCCATTCCAGCGGGTGAATTTGCTTCACGCTGCTCCAGAACGCGCCGATGGCCAGCATGCCGAACAGCAGCACGAACGCACCGTGCAGCCACGGGTTGTACAGCGGATGAATCGCCGCACGGTAGCGGCTGCGAAATGCCTCGGTGGTCTGCCTCACTGCGGTCACCTGCGGATATTGTCGTTATCCCGGCAGATTAGCCGATCCCGCCGTTTGTGCTGGGTCTACCTTGAGGTCACAACTGCCATGCTCCGGTGCATAGCGGTCGTCAGCTCAACGGGTTCCAGCGCTGCGACCAGTCGTCATCGGCCTCGATCACTTCGCGCAGCAGATCGAACGCCTGTTGCAGGATCGCCGAGTCGCGGTCGCGGGAGTACACGAGGTAGGTGGGATAGCCAAACTCCGGCGCTTTGGTGACGGTTTCCAGTGCGCCGCTTTCCAGGTAGGTGCGAACGACACGGGTACGGAAATAGCCGCTGCCGCCGTTCTCCAGAATGTATTGCAGTGCCAGCGGGCCGAGGTTGAAGCTCAGGGCTGCCTTGGCTTTTTCCGGCAGTGCGGCGTCGTGCTGGCGGCGGAAGTCTTCGCCCCAATCGATGTACACGTAGGGGGCGGGGCGGTTGGGTGTCCGGACCAGAATCAGCTTCTCTTCCAGCACTTGCTCGACCTGCAGGCCCGGCCAGTATTCCGGTTGGTAGACGAGCGCGGCATCGAGCACGCCGAGTTCGAGCTGACGCAGCAGGTTCTCGCCGTCGCGGATGTCCATGCGCAGGGCATGGCTGGGGATTTTCTCGCGCAGTTCGGCGGCCCAGCTGAGCATCAACGGGTTGCACAGGCTGACCTCGCCACCGATGTGCAGCACGTTGTCGTAGCCCTCGGGCAGCGGCAGGTCGCGGCGGGCGGCTTCCCAGGTCTGCACCAGTTGATTGGCGTAGACCACGAAGGCCTCGCCATTGGCGGTCAGGCGCGCGCCGGCGCGGTTGCGCACGAACAGCGTGCTGCCCAACTGGCTTTCGAGCTTTTGTACGCGGGCGGTGATGGCGGTCTGGGTGACGAACAGCTTCTCGGCCGCCGCCGCGAGGCTGCCGTGGCGGACGATTTCCAGAAAGGTGCGGGCGAGGTCGATGTCCATGGGCGGGCCGGAGATTGAGGTGCCGGCATTGTAAGTCAAAAGCGCCCTCACCCTAGCCACTCCCCGAGGGAGAGGGGACCGACCGAGTTGTCTTGCGCTATACATCGACCTGAAAGACCGAGTCGATTATGGATTCAAAGCAGATATTCCAAGTCGATGTATCTCGTCAATATCCCCGGATCAGTTCCCTCTCCTGGGGGAGAGGGCTAGGGTGAGGGGAAAAGCAGGCACCGCCGATCAACTGACCAGATCGGTCTCAACCACCCGCGCCCAATCCTCCACCAACCGCGCCGGCGTACAGCAAGTCTTGCGCTTGTACACGAAGTTGCGGCATTTCTCGGCAAACTGATTGCGGTTGTACAGCATGTCTTCCTGCATCTCTTGCAGCTCGCTTTCGCGGCACCGGCGAATCAACTCGTGATCGACCCGCAGCTTGCGCTCACGCACCGCCGCATACGTCGGATCGGTCAGTACCGAATTAGCCCGTTGCAGCAACCACAAACCAAACTCGTCCGGGCAGCGCGGGCCGATTTCCTGGACCATGCCCAGTTGCAACGCTTGAGCAGCGCTGACCGGCAGACAGGCTTGGGTCAATTGTTCGGCCATGGCCGGGCCGACGGCGCGGGGCAGGCTGTAGGTCCAGTATTCCGAGCCGTACAGGCCCATGCTCTTGTAATGCGGGTTGAGCACGATGTCAGCACGGGCGAACACGATGTCAGCCGCCAGGGCGAGCATCACACCGCCCGCGCCGGCATTGCCGGTGACGCCGCTGACCACCAGTTGCCGTGCGCTGAGCAATTCTTCGCACACATCATCGATGGCCTGGATATTGGCCCAGGCTTCGGCACCCGGATCTTCGGCGGCCTGAATCACGTTCAGGTGCACACCGTTGGAGAAGCTGCCGCGTCCGCCCTTGATCAGCAGCACGTGCGTATCGCGGGATTTGGCCCAGCGCAGGGCCTGGACCATGCGTTGGCACTGCTCGGTGCTCATGGCGCCGTTGTAGAACTCCAGGGTCAGCTCGCCGACCTGCCCGGATTCGCGGTAACGGATCGGTTGATACGCCTCATCGCTGAACGGAGCGTTGGCAATCGACCAGTCCAGCACCGGTACGTGCGCCAGTTGCCCGGCCAGCACATGCCGCGCCGGACGCTTGAAGGTTTCCTCGCCCGGTTGCGGTTTGCGTCGCAGCGAGCCGATCCACAGGCTGTGATCACCGGTGGCTACCAGCACGGCGTCGTCGTGTACCGCGAGGATCTCGCCGGGGATGCCGGTGCGTTGATCGAGGTGGGCGTCGTACACGTAATACTGCCCGCCGGCGAGGCTGGCGAGCACGCCGGGCTGGCCGTCCGCCGCGTCGATGCAGCGCTTGATGAAGCGCGAGCAGTCGTGCCAGCTGAAGGTGCGGTCATCCTGTTTCATGTTCGGTTGCAGGCAGCCGCGAACCTTGGGATCGGCGTAATCCAGAGGCATGGGGACAAAGCCGTCGATGAATTTTTCCACCACTTCGCGGATGCAACGGATTGCTGCGTCGCTGACCCGGCCGTTGTACAGCTCGGATTTGCGCAGACCGGCCGGCAGGTTGAATTCGCAGGTGGCCCAGACCGGGCCGGCGTCCATTTCTTCCACCGCTTGCAGGGCGGTCACGCCCCAGGACGGCAGCTCGCGCATGATCGCCCAGTCCAGCGCGCTGGCGCCGCGATCGCCGACGATGCCGGGGTGAATGATTACCACGGGACGCTGCAGGTTGCTCCACAACGCGTGGGGGACACGGTCCTTGAGGAACGGGCAGATCACCAGGTCAGCGCCGCTGTTTTCGATCTGTTCGCACACGGTGGTTTCGTCGGTGAACAGCACCACGCTGGGCGAATGGCCCGCCTGGCGCAGGTCCAGCCAGGCACGTTGGGTCAGACCATTGAACGCCGAAGACAAAAGAATGATGTTGAGTGATCGCATGATTGCTCTTCCTTGAAGGATCAGCCGCAGGCTCCCGGTGAGCCGTCCGTGGCTATCGATGGAGGCGCAAGGTTAGAGAGTGGCGTGGCGCGCGCCACTGATCGAGATCAACGTTGTGTCAGCCAATGTTGCCGGGGCGATAAAACGTCTTATGCTCAATGGTTTGCTTATCCTGTTTTTTTATTACTTCAAATGTCGGCGACGCTATTGCACAGTCGCAACCCTGATCAACGCCGGACGATCCCGGCGTATCCATGGATTTTCGCAGCGGGTGGAGCCCGTTTTCAGGGAGTAAGGCATGGGGAGTCACAACCCGCATTACCAGCTCATCGGGCAAATGTTCCAAAAGGACTACCGATGGTTGTGCGCCGCAGTCAGCCGTACCCTCGGCTGCCCGCACAGTGCACAGGACATTGCTTCGGAAACCTTTCTGCGAGTGCTGGCATTGCCCGATCCGCTGGCCATTCGCGAGCCCCGCGCGCTGTTGACCACGATTGCCCGGCGTCTGGTCTATGAAGGCTGGCGCCGGCAGGATCTGGAGCGTGCCTATCTGCAAAGCCTGGCGCTGGCACCGGAGCCGGTGCATCCGTCGCCCGAGGAACGGGAATTGGTGATCGAAACGCTGCTGGCGGTGGATCGCTTGCTCAACGGCCTGTCGGCCAAGGCCAAGGCGGCGTTTCTCTACCACCAACTCGACGGCCTGACCTACAGCGAAATCGGCGAACGCCTCGGCGTGTCCACCAGCCGCGTGCAGCAATACATGGTCGAGGCGTTCAAGCGTTGCTATCAGGCGATGCAGGCATGAGGCCGGACGAAACATTGATCGATGAAGCGGCGCAATGGATGGCGCTGTTGCAGTCGGGGGACGTCAGCCTTCAGGAACGTGCAGCGTTCGAAGCCTGGCGTGCGGCGGATCCACGGCATCAGCAGATCATCGAGCAGATGGGCGGCGGGCTGAACCTTTTGCGCCATGCGAACCTGCGGGGTTTGCCCCGTGAAAGTGTGCTGCACAGCCTGAATGCTCCCTCCAGCAGTCGTCGCCGATTCATCAGCGGTAGCCTGAGCGTACTCGCCGTCGCGGTGCTGGCCGGTTTGCTCGGGCGACGTTATGGCTGGTTGCCCGAGGCTGGCGAGTTGTCGACGGGTACCGGCGAGCGACGTCAATTCACACTCGAGGACGGCAGCGCCCTGACGCTGAACGCCCGCAGCCGCGTGGTGCCGCGCTTCAACAGTCTCGAGCGTTTGCTGGACCTGCGCAGCGGTGAGCTGCTGATCGATGTGGCGAAAAATCTGACCCGGCCGTTTGTCGTCGAAACCGGGCATGGGCGGATGCGTGCGCTCGGGACGAAATTCCTGGTGCAGCGTGCAGAGGATTCGACGCGGCTGGTGATGCTGCATTCGCAAGTCGAAGTGGTCACTGCCAGCGGTGCGCGGCAGGTGGTGGAGGCGGGCGAGAGTCTGTTGTTCAACGGCCGGGAAATCCTCGCGCTGGAACGCAGCAAGGGGCAGGAAAGTGCCTGGGTTCAGGGCCGACTCGAAGTGCGCGACCGCCCCTTGAGCGAAGTCATCGACAGCCTGCGCCGCTACCGTCGCGGCATCCTGCACCTGAGCCCCGACGTTGCTGGTCTGCACCTCAGCGGTCTCTATTCGCTGGACGACAGCGACCGAACGTTGCAGTTGCTCGAACGCTCGCTGCCGATTCGCGTGACCTGGCACAACCCGTACTGGGTGAGCATCGAAGCACGGTTATAAAACCATAACTTCCCGGTCTATCCGTCCCCCTATAAAAAGCGCCGGCCTGCTGCTCATTCCCTGCAGACGCCTTCAACAGGGAAGCCCTTCGATGTTCTCATTCAAACAACAATCAACCCGCCTGACGCTGGCCGCCGCGCTGGCGATGGGCATCGCTCCTTGCGCCGTTCTGGCGCAAGACGCCGCTCAGGTGTTCACTTTCGATATCGCCCCAGGTGCGCTCGACGAGGTACTGCTGGATATCTCGCGTCAGACCGGCGTGCCGATTTCCTTCAGCCAGAATCTGGTGCAGGGCAAGCGCAGCAGTGCGGTACGGGGTGCGTTGGGTGGCAGGCAGGCAGTTGAAAAGGCGTTATCCGGCAGCGGCCTGCAAGTCGAGCAGGGCACTCAGGGTTTGAGCATTCGTCAGGCCGAGACGCCGAGCGCCGTGCCCGTGAAAGCCGCCGCTGAGGCGCCCGCCAGCAGCGCCGATTACCGCATGGAAAAAGTCACGGTCACCGGCTCGCGGATCGCCCGTGCGCAGAGCGATGGTGCGACGCCGGTCAACGTCATCACCCACGAAGAAATGGAAGCGCGGGGCTACAAGAACGTCTACGACGCGCTCGCCACGCAAACCCAGAACACCGGCATGACCCAGGGCGAAGACTACGGCAACACCTGGCAGCCGGCCGCCAGCGCCCTCAACCTGCGCGGCCTCGGCCCCAACCACACGCTGGTGCTGATCAACGGCCGGCGGGTCGCCGATTACCCGACGCCGTACGATGGCAAGGTCAACTTCACCAACCTGGCGAACATTCCGTCGGCGATCATCGACCGCATTGAAGTGCTCAGCAGCGGCGCCTCGGCGATCTACGGTTCGGACGCGATTGCCGGGGTGGTGAATATCATCCTCAAGGACAAGATGAATGGTGTCGACGTCAACCTCAAGGGCGGCACCAGCGAGCGCGGCGGCGGTGATAACCAGCGCTTGCAGATCAGCGGCGGCGGCAGTTGGGGCGACTTCGATGGCTTGTTCGGGCTTGAGCTGACCAACCGCGACCCGATCTGGGCCGATGATCGCGGCTTCATGCAGAGCGGGCCGCTGGCGGATGTCGGTTACCGTCGCGATCTGACCAACAACCGTTACCTGGGACCGGGCTGCGGCGCGTATCAGGGCACGTTCGACAACAAGCTGTTCAACAGCGCCGGGCGCTGCCGCACCGACCAGATGTACAACGATTACTGGACGATCCAGACGCAAAAGGAAAACTACGACGGCTACACCCGTGGCACCTGGCATTTCAGCGACAGCGGCCAGGTATTCGCCGACCTGATGTACGGCCTCGATCACATCCAGAACAACACACGCGGCCCGAGCTTCACCTCGCCGGATTTCATCAACCAGAACAGCGGCAATCTGGAGCGCTGGTACCGGCGTTTCGGTGAAGAGGAAATCGGCGGGCGTACCAGCAACAACAGCAAGTGGCGCGACACCTCATGGACCGGCACCCTGGGGCTTTCAGACAAAATCGCCGACACCGACTGGCACTATGATCTGGCGGTCAATCGCTCGGAATACAAAAGCGTGCGCACCACACGCTATACGCCGCTGTCGTCGATCCAGGATTTCTACCTCGGACCGCAACTCGGTACCCGTGGCGGCTACCCGGTGTTCGCGCCGGATGCCTCGCGCCTCGACCGGCCACTGACAACCCAGGAGTGGGAGCAGTTTCGCGGCAATCTGACCCAGAGCAGCAAGTCGGTATCCACCAGTTACAACGCCTCGGTCAATGGCGATCTGTTTGACCTGCCGGCTGGCCCGGTGGGATTCGCCGGGGTGCTGGAGGCGGGCAAACAGGAATACCGCATCGACCCGGATGACAGCCTCAACGACGGCAGTTTCTACGGCGTGACCCCGGCACAAAGCTCCGGCGGCTCTCGCAAACGATACGCGGCCGGTGGCGAATTCAGCATTCCGGTCACCGACACGGTGCTGGCGACAGCCGCAGGGCGTTGGGACCAATACAAATTCAGCGGCCGCACCGAACAACAGAAAACCTACAACCTCGGCCTGGAATGGCGGCCGGTGACCAGCCTGCTGGTGCGCGGCAGTTACGGCACCAGTTTCCGCGCCCCGGACCTGAACTACATCTATCAGTCCGACAGCAACGGTTACTACCCGGCGCAGATCGACTATTACGGTTGCAGCCAGGGCGTGGAGGGCGCGTGTGATCGCGGGCGGGTCGATTACACCCAGAGCGGCACGGCGGATCTGCAATCCGAACGCGGCAAATCCTGGACCTACGGCTTCGTCTGGTCGCCGTCGCGCAACTTCGATTTCTCCACTGACTTCTGGCGGGTGGAGATCGATGACCTGCTGACCACCGTCGACGAAAACCGCCTGTTGCAGCAAGAGAACGAATGCCGCAATGGCACCCAGGACATCAACTCGGCCAACTGCCAATCGACTCTCGCTCGTGTCGATCGCAATCCCGGCAATGCCGCCATCGATCCCAATCAGTTGCAGCGGGTACGGGTGAATGCGATCAACGCGGCGAGCGAACGGGTCAGCGGCCTGGACTTCAAGAGCAACATCCGCTGGGGCGCCGGGCAGTACGGTGCGTTCAGTTCGGCGCTGGGCTACACCCTGGTGCTCTCGCATTACTACAAGGAATCGGACGAAGCCCCGACCCAGGACTGGCGCACCTCGCGCACCAACTACGACTGGCGCAGCAAGGTCAACGCCAGCCTGACCTGGGATTACCAGAAGGCCACAGCGACCCTGATGGGCATTCGCTATGGCTCCGTCACCAACGGCGCGGGCGACGGGCGTCTGTCACCATGGACGGTGTTCAACGCCAGTGCGCGCTATCGCTTGAACGAGCGGGCGAGCGTCGGGCTGACCGTGAACAACGTGCTCAATCAGGTCAAGCATGACGACTCCGCAGGCTGGCCGTATTACCCGACCGGCAACTACGACCCGTACGGGCGACAGTGGTGGCTGGATGTGAGTTATCACTTTGGGGGATAAGCGGCCCTCCCTGGCGATTGCATGAAGCCTGTCATCACGCTGCTTTTGGCATAACGTCAGCATTCAACGGTCTAAATCGGGCTCTATAAATCCCCGACACTCGTCGCACATCCCTGCATAAACCAAAACGCAGGGATGGCTGTTCATGATCCATTTTTCACCCGTTAAATCCTCTTTGAGTCTGGCCTTGCTGCTGGCAATCAACACGTTACCGGCCGTGGCTGCAGACAGCACGGCAACCGAGCCGACCACCCAATTGCAGCGGGTCGAAGTCACAGGTACCGCGATCCGCCGGGTCGATGCCGAAACCGCCGTGCCAGTGACCATTCTTCGGGTGGAAGAATTGCAGAAGCAAGGTGTGACGACGACTGAAGAACTGGTCAATCGGATCTCTGCCAACCAGTCTTCCGTAGGTTCCGGGCGCTCGGTGGGGTCGAGCAGTGGCGGCGCGTCTTATGCGGACTTGCGCGGCATTGGCCCGAACAAAACCCTGGTGCTGCTCAACGGGCGACGCCTGAGCAACAACGCGACCAACGCCATCAACGGTTCCGGCGTCGACCTCAACACCATCCCGTTCGCCGCCATCGACCGGGTGGAAGTGCTGCGCGATGGCGCCTCGGCGCTATACGGCACCGATGCGATTGGCGGGGTGATCAACTTCATCACCAAGACCAGCCTCACCGAAGGTCAGATCAGCACCCACTACGACACGCCGACTCATGCCGGCGGCGGTGAAAGCCGCAACTTCAGCGGCAGTTGGGGTTTCGGTGATTTGCAGGACGATCGCTTCAACGTCTTCGGCGTCGTGAGCTACGACAAGCAGCAGCGCCTTGCGGCCGATGATCGCGCCTACACCTACAACTATCAGCCGGGGCGCGGTCTGGATTACACCTCGGGCACAGCGTCGCCCGCCAACTGGAGCCAGGGCAGCAACGCCACCAACCCATTGGCCGGTTCCGGTTGCAATGCGCCGGGGCTGTTGTCGCGCAACGGTATTTGCCGTCAGAGCCTTTGGAACTACCTCGATCTGGTGCCGGAAACCGAGAAGACCTCGGCCTTCGCCAAGGCCACTGGCAAGCTGTCGGACGATCACAACGTCAGCCTCGAATACTTTTGGGCGCGCAACGAAAACCGGACGCAGATCGGCCCTGGCACTTTGATGGGCAATCAGGTCAATCCCGGCACTGCGTTCTATCCGGGTAACGGCATCACGCCAGGGCCGAGTGGTTTCGCCCTCGACCCGACGCAACCGGTGGACGTGAACTGGCGCGAAACGACGGTCGGCGCCCGTCAGCATGAGGATGACAACACCGGTCAGCGCCTGCTGTTGAGCTTCGACGGCACGCTGGTCGGGTGGGATTACAACCTCGGCGCGTCGTACAACCAGAACAAAGTGGTCAACACGATTCGCAGCGGATACGTGAACGACCGTGCGGTCAGCCAGGGGATCGCCAACGGCGTGATCAACCCGTTCGGTCCGCAGACGGCTGCCGGTTCAGCATTGCTGGCGGCCAACGCTGTGGACGGTGATTACGCAACCGCCGTGGGCCGGGTGAAGGCGATTGATGGCCGTGTCAGCCGCGAGATCGGTGACTGGTTTGGCGCCGGTCCTTCGGCGCTGGCGCTGGGTGGCGAGTACCGCAAGGAAGATTTCCATCAGGACTTCGCCGCATTTGCCGGGGATGTGCAGAGCCTTGGCGTCGACCCGAACGGCAGTGTGTCAGGGGATCGCAGCGTCTCGGCACAATATGCCGAGGTCAATGTGCCGGTGTTCGACAGCCTGGAATTGTCCGCCGCCGTGCGACACGACAAGTACAGCGATTTCGGCAGCACCACCAATCCGAAATACTCGTTCCGCTTCCAGCCGTTCAAGGAACTGGTGGTGCGCGGCGCCTACAGCGAAGGCTTTCGTGCGCCGTCGCTGTACGAACTCTACAACCCGAACTTCACCACCTTCACCAACGCCAATTACAACGACCCGCGCCTGTGTGCCGGTGGCAATCCGAGCAACGGCGGGATTGCCAACCGCGACTGCGCCCAGCAGTTCAACCGCACCACGGGCGGCAATACTGACCTTAGCCCGGAAACCGCGCGCAACGTCACCCTCGGTTTTGTTTATCAGCCGTTTGATCGCCTGACCACCGGGCTGGACTTCTGGTGGATCAGCATCGCCAATCAGATCGCCGAATTCCCCGAATCCGCGGTGTTCGAGAACCCGGAACTGTATCCGGAGCGTTTGATCCGCAAGCCTGACGGCTCTATCGATCATGTCGTCACCGGTCTGGCCAACCTCGGCAAGATCAAGACCAACGGCGTCGACGTCAGTTTCGACTATCGCCTGCCGAGCACGTCCTTCGGTGACTTCGGCATCGGTCTGCAAGGGACTTATGTCAGCCGTTATGAGTATCAGCAGCAGCTCAAGGGCGATTTCATCGACAAGCTCGGGGATTTTCGCGGGGGTGACTTCGCGTCGGCCGGCGCGGTGGCCCGCTGGCGTCACAGCCTGACCGGCAGCTGGAGCCATGGCCCGTTCGGCGCGAGCCTGACCAACCGCTACACCAGCGGTTACCACGACTCGGATCGCGAGACTCACGATTACGTCGGTTCGTACAACGTCTGGGACGTGGCCGGCACCTACACCTGGCGCAAGACTCTGGCGGTGACTCTCGGGGTGAAAAACCTGTTCGACCGCGAGCCGCCCTTCAGCAATCAGACCTACACGTTCCAGAGCGGCTACGACCCGAAATATGGCGACCCGTTTGGCCGCACGTTGTACACGCGGGTCAATTACAAGTTCTGAGAGTGACCAGACATGGCCGGTTTTAGTAACCCATCGTTCTAAAACCGGCCCTATAAAAAATGCCGGCCTGTTGCACATCACAGACAGGCAGGCACGCGGTTAAAGGATCTGCCCATGTTTTCCAGACTCACTTTGCTGGGCGTATGTCTTCTGCTGAGCCCGGCGATATTTGCGCAGCCCCAACACGCCCTCACGGTCTACGGCGAAGCGCCGAAATACGCCGCGGATTTCCAGCACCTGGCTTACGCCAACCCCGACGCGCCCAAGGGTGGAACCTTGCGCCGCTCTTCGCTGGAGAGCGGTCCGTTCGATCACCTGATTCCCTACATCGACAAAGGCACAGGTGTCGCGGATATCGACGGCTGGCTGTATGCGCCGCTGGCCTATCGCAGCAAGGACGAGCCTTACAGCGTCTACGGTCTGGTCGCGCAGAGGATGGAGCTGAACGCGGACCGGCGCTGGCTGCGCTTTTACCTCAACCCCAAGGCACGGTTCGAGGAC
The DNA here is from genome assembly GCF_017491585.1 of Pseudomonas sp. 58(2021). Classification (NCBI taxonomy): domain Bacteria; kingdom Pseudomonadati; phylum Pseudomonadota; class Gammaproteobacteria; order Pseudomonadales; family Pseudomonadaceae; genus Pseudomonas; species Pseudomonas sp. 58(2021). The sequence continues at coordinate 160,325 of NZ_JAFGYZ010000010.1, read as the reverse complement.
GGCACGCCGATCACTGCCGAAGACGTGCGCTTCACCTTCGAACTGTTCACCACTCAGGGCAGCCTCAAATATCGCCAGCAGTTTCGTGATGTCGACGAGGTGCAGGTCGAGTCGCCGACCCAGGTGCGTTTCATGTTCAAGAACAACGAGAGCCGAACTTTGCCGCTGGATCTGGCGACATTGCCGGTGTTGCCCGAGCATTGGTGGCGTACACGCAATTTCGCTGATGGCGGCGGATTTGAGATTCCGCCGGGCAGCGGGCCGTACAAAGTCAGCGCGGTGGATGCCGGGCGCAGCGTGAAATTCCAGCGGGTCAAGGACTGGTGGGCCTGGGATCTGCCGATCACTCGCGGGCTTTATAACTTCGATCAATTGAGCGTGGAGTTCTTTGCCGACACTGACGTGTCACGACAAGTGCTCAAGGCCGGCGGCTTCGATTACAACCGCGAGTTCTCCGCCACCAGTTACACCATCGGTTATGCCGGCGCAGCGCTGGAGCAGGGCAAGTTGCTGCGCGAACACCTCGCACCCGGTGCTGCGCAAGGCGCCCAGGGGTTTGTGTTCAATCTGCAAAAACCGATGTTTCAGGATCGCCGGGTGCGGCAGGCAATTGCCATGCTCTGGGATTTCGAATGGAGCAACCGGCAGATGATGCGCAGCCTGTACCTGCGCCAGCGCAGTTACTTTTCCCATAGCGCGTTGTCGGCCACCGAGCTGCCGGATGCCGAAGAACTGAAAATCCTCGAACCGTGGCGCGGCAAGATCCCCGATGAGGTGTTCAGCCAGGTGTTCGAAGCGCCGCGCACTGATGGCAGTGGCAACATCCGTGCGCAACAGTTGCAGGCGCTGAAATTGCTGGAGGCCGCCGGCTGGAAACCCCGTGGCGATCAATTGGTGAATGCCGCCGGCGAACCGCTGCAATTCACCTTTCTCAACGGCCAGAAAGGATTCGAACGCCTGCTGCTGCCGTTCAAGCGCAACCTGGCGCAGATCGGCATCGGCTTCGATATCCGTCAGGTCGACACCGCGCAATACACCAACCGCGTGCGCAGCCGCGATTACGACATGATCGTGGTCGGTTACCCGGTCAGTCAGGCGCCGGGGCGCGAGCTGTTCAACTATTTCGGCTCCGACGGTGCCGATGATCCGGGCTCCAACAACTACATGGTGCTGCGCGACCCGGCGGTGGATGCGCTGCTCGAAGGCGTGGTGCAGGCCGACAGTCGCGAAAGTCTTCTGCGCCACGCCCATGCCCTGGATCGGGTACTGCAGTGGGGCTATTACTGGATTCCCAATTACTACCCTCCGGGCATTTCCACGGTGTGGTGGAACCGTTTCGGTCGCCCGGCAATTGCGCCGCTGTACGACGCCGGACTCGACACCTGGTGGGAAATCAGCCCGACCGCGCTGACCTCGACGCAGATGCAGCAACAGCAAAAGGAGTACGCACATGTGGGGTTATAGCCTGCGACGACTGCTGCTGATCGTGCCGACCCTGCTGGCGATTCTGCTGGTGAACTTCGTGATCGTGCAGGCCGCACCCGGTGGCCCGGTCGAGCAGGCCATCGCTCGATTGCAGGGGATTGGTGTCGGTGCCGCGGTGGGTGCCAGTCATGTCGAAAGCATTGGCGGCGAGTCCCGCGCGACCCGTGGCCTGGACCCGAAACTGGTGGCCGAGATCGAGCGCCAGTACGGGTTCGACAAAGGTGCCGGTGAGCGTCTGTGGCTGATGCTCAAGAGCTACGCGCAACTGGACTTCGGCAAGAGTTTTTTTCGAGGCGCGTCGGTGACCGAACTGATCTGGCAGAAGCTGCCGGTGACCCTGTCGCTGGGTTTGTGGGCGACGCTGATCACTTATCTGGTGTCGATTCCGCTGGGCATCCGCAAGGCGGTGCACAACGGCTCGGCGTTCGATGTCTGGAGCAGCGCGGCGATCATCATCGGCTATGCGATGCCGGGGTTTCTGTTTGCGCTGCTGCTGATCGTGGTGTTTGCCGGCGGTACGGCGCTGGACTGGTTTCCGGTGCGCGGGCTGGTCTCGGACAACTTCGCCGAGCTGTCGCTGTGGGGCAAGGTGGCGGACTACTTCTGGCATCTGGTGCTGCCAGTCAGCGCGCTGGTAATCGGCGGATTCGCGACGCTGACGATCCTGACCAAAAACAGTTTTCTCAACGAGATCTCGCGGCTGTACGTGGTCACCGCCCGGGCCAAGGGCCTGAGTGAGCGGCAGGTGCTGTACGGGCATGTGTTTCGCAACGCGATGCTGTTGGTGGTGGCTGGATTGCCTCAGGCATTGGTCACGGTGTTTTTCGGTGGTTCGCTCTTGATCGAAGTGATTTTCTCCCTCGACGGCCTCGGCCGCCTGAGTTACGAAGCAGCGGTGTCGCGGGATTACCCGGTGGTGTTCGGTTCGCTGTTCATCTTCACTCTGTTCGGGCTCTTGATAAAACTGCTGGGCGACCTGTGTTACACGCTGGTCGATCCGCGTATCGACTTTTCCGCGAGGGCAGCCTGATGCTGACACTTTCTCCCATCGGGCAGCGCCGCTGGGCGCGGTTCAAGGCTCATCGGCGCGGCTGGTGGTCGTTGTGGCTGTTTCTCGCACTGTTCGGCCTGAGCCTGGGCGGCGAGCTGGTCGCCAACGACAAACCGTTGCTGGTGACGTATCAGGGCGAGTGGTATTTCCCGGCGTTCAAGCGCTACACCGAGCAGGATTTCGGCGGCGAGCTGCCGTTCCAGCCCGACTACCGCAGTACCCAGGTGCGTGAACTGATCGAGGGGCAGGGCGGACGGATGTGGTTTGCGCCGATCCCGTTCGGTTTCGACACGGTCAATTACGACCTGACCGAACCGGCACCGAGCCCGCCTTCCGGCGAAAACTGGCTGGGCACCGACGATCAGGCGCGGGATGTGCTGGCACGGGTGATCTTTGGTACGCGGGTTTCGTTGCTGTTTGCCTTGTCATTGACCGCCGCGAGTGCGCTGATCGGTATCGCAGCCGGTGCCCTGCAAGGTTATTACGGCGCCTGGGTCGATCTGATCGGGCAGCGTTTGCTGGAGGTCTGGTCGGGGCTGCCGGTGTTGTATCTGCTGATCATTCTGTCCGGATTCGTCGAGCCGAATTTCTGGTGGCTGCTGGGGATCATGGCGCTGTTTTCCTGGCTGAGCCTGGTGGACGTGGTGCGCGCCGAGTTCCTGCGCAGCCGGGGCCTGGAGTACGTGAAGGCAGCGCGGGCGCTGGGCGTCGGCGATGCACAGGTGATCGTGCGACACATTCTACCCAATGCCATGAGTGCGACGTTGACGTACCTGCCGTTCATTCTGACCGGGGCAATTGCCACGTTGTCGGCGCTGGACTTTCTCGGCTTCGGCATGCCCGCCGGCAGTGCTTCGCTGGGCGAACTGATCGGCCAGGGCAAGACCAATCTGCAAGCGCCGTGGCTGGGCCTGACGGCATTCTTTGCGCTCGCGCTGATTCTTTCATTGCTCGTCTTCATCGGCGAAGCCTGCCGTGATGCCTTCGACCCCAGGACTTGATATGCGTGAACATTTGATCGAAATACGCGACCTGCGGGTCGCCTTCAAAGGCCAGGAAGTGGTGCACGGTATCGATCTCGACATTCGTCCGGGTGAATGCCTGGCGCTGGTGGGCGAGTCCGGTTCCGGCAAGTCGGTGACGGCCCACAGCATTCTGCAACTGCTGGACCCGAACATCACGCAGATCGACGGCAGCATTCGTTATGGCGGTGAAGAGTTGCTGGGTGTGCACGAGCGTTATTTGCGGCAACTGCGCGGCAACCGCATCGCGATGATTTTTCAGGAGCCGATGAGTTCGCTCAACCCGTTGCACAGCATCGAGCGGCAACTCGGCGAAAGCCTGGCGCTGCACAAAGGCCTGGCGGGCGCGGCGGCGCGCAAACGGATTCTGGAACTGTTGGAACTGGTCGGCATTCAACGTCCGCGCGAACGGCTGAAGGCGTATCCGCATCAGCTCTCCGGCGGGCAGCGGCAGCGGGTGATGATCGCCATGGCGCTGGCGTGCGAACCGCAATTGCTGATCGCCGATGAGCCGACCACAGCCCTCGATGTCACGGTGCAACGCAAGATTCTGTTGCTGCTCAAGGAACTGCAACAGCGGTTGGGCATGGCACTGCTGATCATCAGTCACGACCTGAATCTGGTGCGCACCATCGCCCAGCGAGTGGCGGTGATGCGCGCGGGCGAAATCGTCGAACAGGCAAGCTGCGAGCAATTGTTCCGCGCACCGCAGCATCCCTACAGCATCGAGTTGCTTAATGCCGAACCTGGTGGCGCGGCACTGTGCCGTGATGCCGCGGAGGATTTGCTTGAGGTTCGCAATCTGAATGTGCGTTTTCCACTGGGTGGCGGATGGCTGCGGGCCAAGGCGTATCTGCACGCGGTCAATGGCATCAACCTGAACCTGCAGCGGGGCAAGACGCTGGGCATTGTCGGTGAGTCCGGTTCGGGCAAGTCCACGCTGGGTCAGGCGATTCTGCGGCTGATCGACGCCCAGGGCAGCATCCGCTTCGCAGGCGAGGCGCTGGAGGGTTTGAGCGGCAAACAATTGCGGCCGTTGCGCAAGCGTCTGCAAGTGGTGTTTCAGGACCCGTTCGGCAGCCTCAGTCCGCGTTTGTGCGTGGAGCAGATCATCGCCGAGGGCTTGCAGGTGCACAGTGACTTGAACGTGCGGGAGCGTGAACAGGCCGTGATCGATGTCTTGCGCGACGTGGGCCTCGATCCGGCGACACGCCATCGCTATCCCCACGAGTTTTCCGGCGGGCAGCGGCAACGCATCGCTATCGCCCGGGCGCTGGTACTCAAGCCGGATCTGATCCTGCTGGATGAGCCGACCTCGGCGCTGGATCGCACGGTGCAGAAACAGATCGTCGCACTGTTGCGGCGATTGCAGGAGGAGCACGGCCTGACCTATCTGTTCATCAGTCATGACCTGGCGGTGGTGCGGGCACTGGCCCACGATCTGATCGTGATGAAGGACGGCGAGGTGGTGGAGCGAGGGGAAACGGACAAGTTGTTCTGCTCGGCGCGGCATCCGTATACACAGGAGTTGCTGGCAGCGTCGTTTGCCGGTTCGAGTGCCTGAAACGACAAATCCCGCCACAGGGGCGGGATTTGTTCGCAGTCTGGCTGCCGACTTACGCCGGGAACAGCTCGGACAGTTTCATCGACAGCATCATGTCGCCTTCAACGCGCAGCTTGCCGCCCATGAAGGCCTGCATGCCGTCGGTTTCACCGCTGACGATGCCTTTGAGGGTTTCGCTGTCCAGCACCAGCGTGCAGTTGGCGTCCGGGTTTTCGCCTTCCTGGATGTCGCAGGTGCCGTCTTTGACGATCAGGGCGTATTGCTTGTCTTCGTCAGTGATGTTGAAACCGAAGACCAGATCCAGACCGGCAGCGGCGGCTGGGTTGAACTTGGCTTGCATTGCTTTTACGGCATCAGCTACGGAGGTCATGGTTCGATCCTTTTTGGTTGATTGCAGCAGGGTCACAGTAATCCGGACTCAGCGAAACGTGATGAGTTCCGGGGCCTTCAGCAGTTGCAGATGTGCATGACTGTTGAAGGAAGCCAGCGCCACCTCGCGACCGCGAAACTTCAGCTGGTTGAGCGAGGTGTTGACGATTTGCCAGTTCAGTTCAAAGGCCTGTCGCGCAGGTATTTGAGTGATGAGGTGGAGCAGGGCGGTGATTGTGCCGCCGGAAGTGAACACCGCGATTTTCTGGGTGTTGTCGGCTTGTTCGAGTATTCGGTGCAGACCGGCCTGGACCCGCTCGACGAAACCCAGCCAGCTTTCCAGGCCGGGTGTGTCGTAGGTGCCGGCGAGCCAGCGCTCGATGATCAGGGCGAAGATGCGCTGGAATTCGCCACGGTTCTGTGCGGCGTTGCGCAGAATCTCCAGTGCTTCGGGTTCTTCGGGCAGCATGGCCGGCAGCAGGGCGCGGATCACGGCGTCGGCGTCGAATTCGTTGAAGGCTGAATCGATTTCCAGAACCGGAACCGGCAGGCCGACAGCCGCGAACTGTTCCAGCGCGCTGTTGGCCGTGTGCTGCTGACGACGCAGATCGCCCGACAGGCAGCGGTCGAAGCTGATTCCGAGTTCGGCCAGGTGACGGCCGAGGATTTCTGCCTGGCGAACACCGGTCGGCGACAGGACGTCATAGTCGTCTGCACCAAAGGAGGCCTGGCCATGTCGAATCAAGTAGATGCTGCCCACGTCCGCGTCATCCCGGTACGTTGAAGGTTGTGGCGAGGTTATGGGGATGATGGTGAGCTGTCAATGAAAAAACATACGCTTGTTTGAAATGCCCGTTCCAGCCTTGTTGCCAGAGGTTTCACGGCTGGCCGACCGGCCGGTGCATGGGTATGCTGGAGCCAATTCCCGCGTGTGTTTCACGACCGCGCATCGTTTGAAGGAGTCACTGTGGAGTTTTTGACTGAATACGCCAGTTTCCTGGCCAAGACCGTCACACTGGTCATCGCCATTTTGGTGGTGCTGGCGAGTTTTGCAGCGTTGCGCAGCAAGGGCCGGCGCAAAGCCGCGGGCCAGTTGCAGGTCAGCAAGCTCAACGATTTCTATAAAGGCTTGCGTGAACGCCTGGAGCAAAGCCTGCTCGACAAGGATCAGCTCAAGGCCCTGCGCAAGGGCGAGGCCAAATCCGAGAAGAAACAGAAGAAGAATCCCGAAAGCAAATCCCGGGTGTTCGTGCTGGATTTCGACGGTGACATCAAGGCGTCCGCCACCGAGAGCCTGCGCCATGAAATCACCGCGTTGCTGACGCTTGCCACACCCAACGACGAAGTGGTCCTGCGTCTGGAAAGCGGTGGCGGTATGGTGCACAGCTACGGCCTGGCGTCGTCGCAACTGGCGCGTATCCGTGAAGCCGGCGTGCCGTTGACCGTGTGCATCGACAAGGTGGCGGCCAGCGGCGGCTACATGATGGCGTGCATTGGCGAGAAGATCATCAGCGCACCGTTCGCCATTCTTGGTTCCATCGGCGTGGTTGCGCAGTTGCCGAATGTCAATCGCCTGCTGAAAAAGCATGATATCGATTTTGAAGTGCTGACAGCCGGCGAATACAAACGCACCCTGACCGTGTTTGGCGAAAACACCGAGAAGGGCCGGGAGAAATTCCAGGAAGACCTGGACATCACCCATCAGTTGTTCAAGAACTTCGTTGCCCGTTATCGCCCGCAGCTGGCGATCGACGAAGTCGCCACCGGTGAAGTCTGGCTCGGCCTCGCGGCGCTGGACAAGCAACTTGTGGACGAGCTCAAGACCAGTGACGAGTACCTGGCGGACCGGGCGAAAAAGTCCGAGGTCTATCACCTGCACTACGCCGAGCGCAAAAGCCTGCAGGAGCGCATCGGCATGGCGGCCAGCGGTTCGCTGGATCGTGTGCTGTTGAACTGGTGGAGCCGGCTGACCCAGCAACGGTTCTGGTAAAGCGGGCATAAAAAACGCCGGTCGAATGACCGGCGTTTTTTTATGCCCCGGGGATTTACCGGCGACGGAACAGCGGCAGCGGTTCGTCAGTGGCGGCCTGATAGGTCACCGAGAAGTCCTTGAGGCTTTCAAGGGCGTCGTACGGGTCTTTGTCCGCGCGCAGGGCGAAGGCGTCGAAACCGCAGCGGCGCATGTAGAACAACTGGTCGCGCAGCACGTCGCCAATCGCTCGCAGTTCGCCTTTGAAACCGTAACGGTCGCGCAGCAGGCGGGCGTTGGAGTAGTTGCGGCCATCGGTGAACGCCGGGAAGTTCAGGGCAATGACCTGGAACTCATTCACGTCGTCACCGATTTCCTCGGCTTCTTCGTCGGCGTCCAGCCACACACCCAGACCACCGTCGCGGGCCTTGAGCATGCGGCTGTGTTCACGCCACAGCTGCAGCGGGACGATCAGGTCGTCGCAGTTGCTGATCTCGTCGATGTTGAAATCCTTGGGCAGCAGGTGCCAGGTTTCGTCGACGACCTCGTTGTTCTTAATGATTCGCTGCATAGACGCGTTCCTTGAAGAGGTCGATGCCAATACGCTGGTAGGTGTCGATGAAGCGCTCGTCTTCGGTGCGCTGTTCCACGTACACGTCGATCAGTTTGGAGATCACGTCCGGCATGTCTTCCTGGGCGAAAGACGGGCCGAGGATCTTGCCCAGGCTCGCATCACGGCTGGCGCTGCCGCCGAGGGAGACCTGATAGAACTCTTCACCTTTCTTGTCCACCCCGAGGATACCGATGTGGCCGACGTGGTGGTGACCGCAGGCGTTCATGCAGCCGGAGATGTTCAGGTCCAGTTCACCGATGTCGAACAGGTAGTCCAGATCGTCGAAACGGCGCTGGATCGATTCGGCGATCGGGATCGACTTGGCGTTGGCCAGGGAGCAGAAATCACCGCCAGGGCAGCAGATGATGTCGGTCAGCAGGCCGATGTTCGGCGTGGCGAAACCGCCTTCACGCAACTCGCCCCACAGGGTGAACAGCTGGCTCTGCTCGACATCGGCCAGAATGATGTTCTGCTCGTGGGAGGTGCGCAGTTGACCGAAGCTGTAGCGGTCCGCCAGATCGGCGACGGCATCGAGCTGCTTGTCGGTGATGTCGCCCGGTGCAACGCCGGTCGGCTTCAGGGACAGGGTCACGGCCACATAGCCCGGCTTCTTGTGGGCCAGGGTGTTGCGGGTGCGCCAGCGGGCGAAGCCCGGGTGTTCCTTGTCGAGGGCGGCCAGTTCGGCGTCATGATTGCTCAGCGCCTTGTAGTCCGGGTCGACGAAGTGCTTGGCGACGCGATGAACTTCGGCCTCGGTCAGCGTGGTCTGGCCGCCGCGCAGGTGTTCCATCTCGGCATCGACTTTCTGCGCGAAGACTTCTGGAGTCAGCGCTTTTACGAGGATTTTGATCCGCGCCTTGTATTTGTTGTCGCGACGGCCGTAGCGGTTGTAGACCCGCAGGATCGCGTCGAGGTAGCTCAACAGGTCCTGCCATGGCAGGAACTCGTTGATGAACGCGCCAACGACCGGAGTACGGCCCAGACCGCCACCGACCAGAACGCGGAAGCCCAGCTCGCCAGCGGCGTTGTGCACCGGTTCAAGTCCGATGTCGTGGACTTCGATGGCCGCACGGTCGGAGGTCGAGCCGTTGACGGCGATCTTGAATTTGCGCGGCAGGTAGGCGAATTCCGGGTGGAACGTGGTCCACTGACGAACGATTTCGCACCATGGCCGCGGGTCGATCAACTCATCGAACGCCACACCTGCGAACTGGTCGGTGGTGACGTTGCGCAGGCAGTTACCGCTGGTCTGGATCGCGTGCATCTGCACGGTGGCCAGTTCCGCAAGGATGTCCGGGATGTCTTCGACTGCCGGCCAGTTGAACTGCACGTTCTGGCGGGTACTGATGTGGGCGTAGCCCTTGTCGTAGTCGCGGGCAATCTTCGCCATCATGCGCACCTGACGCGAGGTCAGTTGGCCGTAAGGCACCGCCACCCGCAGCATCGGCGCGAAACGCTGGATGTAAAGGCCATTTTGCAGGCGCAGGGGGCGGAATTCTTCTTCGCTCAGCTCACCTGCCAGATAGCGTCGGGTCTGATCACGGAACTGCTTGACGCGGTCCTCGATGATCCGCTGATCGTACTCGTCGTATACGTACATATAAGTCCTGTTCTCAGGCTTTGGGCTACTCGGAAAACGCTGCGTTTTCGCTTGCTGGAGTCCGATGGTGCCTCGGCAATTACGCGCGCACGGCCGCGCACTCCTTAATGGAGCCGGGGCAATATACCCGTTTGCAGTTATGCGCAAAAGTGATGTTTGAGTATATGTAAAGAACCAAATCGCCTAACAGGAACGAGTGTCAACTAACCCACATTTGTCGTGCGGACAATCATCGTCTTAACTGTGGTCGAGTCTTTCTGCAATCACCGATAAAACCGACAAGAGGCGATGCAATGAGCAATCCAACCAAGGCAAGGAAAAGCGATAGCAGTGTCGATGCGTGGGCCATTCTGTTCCTGATCATTCTGGTCGTGGGCACAGCGGTGTTTTGGGTCAGTCATCAATAAAACGACCCCTCCGGGCCTGTTTCCGACGATTGTCGGACAAAAAACGGGATCAGGCGCTAATGGCCGGCGATTGAATGGCTATAATGCGCGGCCATTTTTTCCGGGGCCCGGATGCTTCATGTTCAAGTTTCTCCACATCAGTCTGCTGTTGCTGAGCCTGGCCTTCGGGACCGGCGCGCGGGCGGAATCTGTGTTGTTTTTGAATCCGGGCTCCACCCATGAAGCGTTCTGGGTCAGCTATTCGCAATTCATGCAGGCTGCCGCCCGGGATCTGGGAGTCGACCTGCGCATTCTCTATTCAGAGCGCCAGCCCGAGCTGACCCTGGCCCAGGCGCGGACAGCCCTGCAGGGGCCCGATCGCCCCGATTACCTGATGTTCGCCAATGAGCAATACATCGCGCCACAGATCCTGCGCATGGCCAACCATAGCGGAGTGAAGCTGTTTATCGTCAATACCTCGCTGACCCCCAATCAGCAAGCGCTGGTCGGGGACCGGGCCGACCGGATCGGCAGCCTCGTGCCCAATGACGAGGAGGGCGGTTATCTGTTGATGAAGGAGTTGATTCGTCTGCATCCACCTGTCGCCCCCGGCAGCAGCATCGAATTGCTGGCGTTCTCCGGCCTGAAGATCACCCCCTCATCACAGTTGCGCGAGAAAGGCATGCAACGGGCGCTGGCCGAGCACCCTGAAGTCCGTTTGCGGCAACTGGTCTACGGCGGCTGGACGCAGCAACGGGCCTATGAGCAGGCCCGTCAGTTGCTCGTTCGTTACCCCGGGATCTCATTGGTGTGGGCCGCCAACGACGAAATGGCCTTCGGTGCGATGCGAGCGGTCTCAGAAATCGGGAAAGTGCCTGGCAAAGACGTTCTGTTCAGCGCGGTCAATACGTCGCACGCAGCGTTGCAGGCCTTGGTCGACGGGCGTTTGAGCGCCTTGCTCGGCGGCCATTTCACTCTCGGTGGCTGGGCGTTGGTAGAGGTGCACGATCATGCGCAGGGTGTCGACTTGAACCAGTACGGTGGTCGCGACCGGCAGATTCCCTTGTTGCAATTGATCGACAAGGATCATGCCCGCCGAATGCTGGCCATGGGCGCGTTGCCGGACTACGGCGTGCACTTTCGCAAGCTCTCGGCGAAGGGCCGCCCGGCCTCGTACCGCTACCCGTTCGATTTTCAAACCCTGATGCACTGAGCCCGGTCACGCGCCTGCCAGATGCACCACCAGTTGCACGATGCCAAACAGCGTCAGGGCGAACACTGCCGTGAACGCAATGCCCAGAAAGATGAAGTGGCTGGGCTTTCCATGGGTGAAGTCCCTTGCCCGGTTCTTGCCACTTTGCACCCCGAACGCCGCCGCCATGACGCTGTGCAGCATCTGCCAGAAGGTGGGTGGCTTGTTGTCGACTGGATCGTCCATAAATCCCTCGTCTGCCGTGTGTGTCAGACAAGCATAGTCAACCCATGAAAAAAGACCGCAGCCTGCGGGGCAGGCTGCGGTCTTTTGATCAGGCTTCTGCTTAGTTGTCGTAACCCAGGTTAGGCGCCAGCCAGCGCTCGGTCAGGCTCAGTTCCTGGCCTTTGCGCGAGGTGTAGCTCTGCACCTGATCCTTGTCGACCTTGCCCACGGCGAAGTATTGCGCCTGCGGATGGGCGAAGTACCAGCCGCTGACCGCTGCCGCCGGGAACATCGCGTAGTGCTCGGTCAGGAACACGCCGCTGCGGCCGGCGCGCATTTCCTGGGCCTCAGGGTCGAGCAGGGCGAACAGCGTGGCCTTCTCGGTGTGATCCGGACACGCCGGGTAGCCTGGGGCCGGGCGGATGCCGGAGTATTGCTCTTTGATCAGCGCCTCGTTGTCGAGGGCCTCATCCTTGGCGTAACCCCAGTGCTCTTTACGCACCTGCTGGTGCAGCCACTCGGCGCAGGCTTCGGCCAGACGGTCGGCCAGGGCTTTGACCATGATCGAGTTGTAGTCGTCGCCAGCGTCCTGATAGGCCTTGGCCACTTCTTCGGCGCCGATCCCGGCGGTGGTGATGAAACCACCGACGTAGTCGGTCACTTCGCTGTCCTTCGGCGCAACGAAGTCGGCCAGGGAGAAGTTCGGCTTGCCGTCGGTCTTGATGATCTGCTGGCGCAGGTGGTGCAGGCGGGCCAATGGCTTGCCGTCATCGCCGTACAGTTCGATATCGTCGTCGTGCACCTGATTGGCCGGCCAGAAGCCGAACACGGCACGGGCGCTGATCAGCTTCTCGTCGATCAGCTTGGTCAGCATCTCGCGGGCGTCCTTGTACAGCGAGGTAGCGGCTTCACCGACCACTTCGTCTTCGAGGATGCGCGGGAACTTGCCGGCCAGGTCCCAGGAGATGAAGAACGGCGTCCAGTCGATGTACTCGGCGAGAACGTTGAGGTCGATGTTGTCCAGCACACGGGTGCCGGTGAAGGTTGGTTTGACCGGCGTGTAAGAGGCCCAGTCGAACTGTGGTTTCTTGGCGATCGCGGCGGCATAGCTCAAGCGCTCGGTGCGGGCGCTGCGGTTGGCGGTGCGTTCGCGGACGTCGATGTACTCTTCGCGGGTCTTCTGAACGAAACCGGCTTTCAGTTCCTTGGACAGCAGCTGCGTCGCCACGCCCACGGCGCGGGAGGCGTCGGTGACATACACCACCGCGTCGTTGCTGTACTTGGGCTCGATCTTCACCGCCGTGTGCGCTTTGGAGGTGGTCGCGCCGCCGATCATCAGCGGCAGGTGGAAGTCCTGGCGCTGCATCTCGCGGGCCACGTGGACCATTTCATCCAGCGACGGAGTGATCAGGCCGGACAGGCCGATGATGTCGCACTTCTGCTCCTTGGCCACCTGCAGGATCTTCTCTGCCGGCACCATCACGCCAAGGTCGACGATGTCGTAGCCGTTGCAACCCAGCACCACACCGACGATGTTCTTGCCGATGTCGTGCACGTCACCTTTTACCGTGGCCATGAGGATCTTGCCCTTGGCTTCCGGCTTGTCGCCTTTTTCCAGTTCGATGAACGGGATCAGGTGGGCCACGGCCTGTTTCATCACGCGGGCGGATTTCACCACTTGCGGCAGGAACATTTTGCCGGCGCCGAACAGGTCGCCAACGATGTTCATGCCGGACATCAGCGGACCTTCGATCACTTCGATCGGGCGAGCGAACGACTGACGAGATTCTTCGGTGTCTTCGACGATGTGGGTGGTGATGCCCTTGACCAGCGCATGCTCCAGACGCTTGTTGACGTCCCAGCCGCGCCATTCTTCGGTCTCGGCTTCCTTGACGCTGCCGTCGCCCTTGTACTTGTCGGCGATGGCGAGGAGGGCGTCGGTGCCTTCCGGCGTCCGGTTGAGGATCACGTCTTCAACGGCGTCGCGCAGCTCTTGCGGGATCTGGTCGTAGATTTCCAGCTGACCGGCGTTGACGATGCCCATGGTCAGGCCGGCGCGGATCGCGTACAGCAGGAACACCGAGTGGATCGCCTCGCGCACCGGGTTGTTGCCGCGGAACGAGAACGACACGTTGGACACGCCGCCGGAACTCAGGGCATACGGCAGCTCGTCACGGATGTAGGCACAGGCGTTGATGAAGTCCACAGCGTAGTTGTTGTGTTCTTCGATGCCGGTGGCCACGGCGAAGATGTTCGGGTCGAAGATGATGTCTTCCGGCGGGAAGCCGACTTCGTTGACCAGAATGTCGTAGGAGCGTTTGCAGATCTCTTTCTTGCGCGCTTCGGTGTCGGCCTGGCCGGCTTCGTCGAACGCCATCACTACAACTGCCGCGCCGTAGCGCTTGCACAGTTTGGCGTGGTGGATGAACTGCTCGACGCCTTCTTTCATGCTGATCGAGTTGACGATGCCCTTGCCCTGAATGCACTTGAGGCCGGCTTCGATCACGTCCCATTTCGAGGAGTCGATCATGATCGGTACGCGGGAAATGTCCGGCTCGCCGGCAATCAGATTGAGGAAGGTCACCATGGCCTTCTTCGAATCGAGCATCCCTTCGTCCATGTTGATGTCGATCACCTGGGCACCGGCCTCGACCTGCTGCAGGGCGACTTCCAGGGCTTCGGTGTAGTTGTCTTCACGGATCAGACGGGCGAATTTCGCGGAGCCGGTGATGTTGGTCCGCTCGCCGACGTTGACGAACAGCGAGCTGCGGTCGATGGTGAACGGCTCCAGGCCCGACAGGCGGCAAGCCTTGGGAATGTCCGGAATCTGCCGTGGCGCGTAGCCGGCGACGGCTTTGGCGATGGCTTCGATGTGGCCCGGGGTGGTGCCGCAGCAACCGCCGACGATGTTGAGGAAACCGCTCTGGGCGAATTCTTCGATGACTTTGGCGGTGTCCACCGGCAGTTCGTCGTACTCGCCGAATTCGTTCGGCAGGCCGGCGTTCGGGTGGGCGGATACGTGGGTGCTGGCCTTGTCCGACAGCTCTTCCAGGTACGGACGCAGTTCGCGGGCGCCGAGGGCGCAGTTCAGACCGACCGAAATCGGCTTGGCGTGGGCCACGGAGTTCCAGAACGCTTCGGTGGTCTGGCCCGACAGGGTACGGCCGGAGGCGTCGGTGATGGTGCCGGAAATCATGATCGGCAATTCGAAGCCCAGTTCTTCGAACACGCCTTGCACGGCGAAAATCGCGGCTTTGGCGTTGAGGGTGTCGAAGATGGTTTCGATCAGGATCAGGTCGGCGCCACCCTCGATCAGGCCTTTGGTGGCCTCGGTGTAGTTTTCCACCAGCTCATCGAAGGTGACGTTGCGATAGCCCGGGTTGTTGACGTCTGGCGACAGCGAGCAGGTGCGGCTGGTCGGGCCGAGCACGCCGGCGACGAAACGCGGCTTGTCCGGGGTCTCGAGGGTTTTCGCGTCGGCGACCTTGCGCGCCAGACGGGCGCCCTCTACGTTGAGTTCGTAGACCAGTTCTTCCATGCCGTAGTCGGCCATGGAGATCTGGGTGGCGTTGAAGGTGTTGGTCTCGAGGATGTCGGCACCGGCATCCAGGTAGGCTTTCTCGATGCCGCCGATCACGTCGGGACGGGTAATGACCAGAAGGTCATTGTTGCCCTTGACGTCGCTCGGCCAGTCGGCGAAGCGTTTGCCGCGATAATCCTGCTCTTCGAGCTTGTAGCTCTGGATCATCGTGCCCATGCCGCCGTCGAGAATCAGGATGCGCTCTTTGAGAGCTTGCTTGAGAGCTTGAAGGCGGACGCTGCGATCGGACATTGGGGCTACTCGAAAAAGACCATGACTAAGGGGCCGGATCATAACAAACCTGCGCCGATTTAGAGCATGTGCGGCTTTTGCATGAATATCGCTCATGTTGGTACGGGCGTCATAACGGTAGAATCGCGGCGTTTTTATTCAGGATCAGGATCAGGGACATGTCGTACCGCGTCGTCAGCATTTTCTTGCTGTTCTTAAGCTGGGGCGCCGCTGCGCAGCAACCCTCGATTTCTCCCGCTATTTCTTACAGCCGCGACATTCAGCCGATCTTCACCGAGAAGTGTGTGGCCTGCCATGCGTGCTACGACTCCGCCTGTCAGCTGAACCTGGGCAGTGGCGAAGGCGCGGCCCGTGGCGCGAGCAAGATGCCGGTCTACGATGGCGAGCGCACCCAAGCTGCACCGACCACCCGGTTGTTCTATGACGCCTTCGGCAAACGCGCCTGGCAGCAAAAAGACTTTTATTCGGTGCTCGACGCCCAAGGCAGCCAGGCCGCTCTGATGGCACGCATGCTGGAGCTGGGACACAAAACGCCGCTGACACCCAACGCCAAACTGCCGGAAGAAATCGTGCTGGGCCTCAACCGCGAGAACCTTTGCGCGATGCCTGCCGAATTCGACGGCTATGCCGGCGCCCATCCGAAAGAAGGCATGCCGCTGGCGGTGACCGGCCTGACCGACCAGCAATACCAGACGCTGCAACGCTGGCTGGCGTCCGGCGCGCCGATCGATGAGCAAGGCCTGGCGCCTAGCGCTAAAGAGGCGCTGCAGATCGTCCAGTGGGAAAACCTGCTGAATCAGCCCGGCGCGCGTGAAAGTCTGGTCGGACGCTGGCTGTTCGAACACTGGTTCCTGGCGCACATCTACTTCAAGGACGGCGAGCCGGGGCATTTTTTCCAGTGGGTGCGTTCACGCACGCCGACCGGTCAGCCGATCGATCTGATTGCCACCCGTCGCCCGAACGACGATCCGGGCACCCAGGTGTATTACCGTCTGTGGCCGGTGCAGGGCGTGATCGTGCACAAGACCCACATCACCTATCCGCTGAGCGCGGCGAAGATGGCGCGGGTCAAGAGCCTGTTCTACAACGGTAACTGGCAGGTGCATGCGCTGCCGGGCTACGGACCGCAGAGCCGGGCCAATCCGTTCGCCACCTTCGAGGCGATTCCGGCGCAGGCGCGTTATCAGTTCATGCTCGATAACGCCGAATATTTCGTGCGCACGTTCATTCGCGGCCCGGTGTGCCGTGGGCAGATCGCAACCGACGTGATCCGCGACAACTTCTGGGCGCTGTTCCAGGCGCCGGAACATGACCTGTACATCACCGACCCGAACTATCGCGGCCAGGCCACGCCATTGCTGGCCATGCCGGGGCAGAACGACGATGTCGGCAGCGTCCTGAGTCTGTGGCACGACTACCGCAACAAACGCAACAAGTACGAAGCCTTGCGCCGTGACAGCTACGCCGAACTGCCGGCGCCGAGCTGGTCGACCCTGTGGGCGGGCAACGACAACGCACTCTTGAGTATCTTCCGCCACTTCGACAGCGCTTCGGTGACCAAGGGCCTGATTGGCGAGGTGCCACAGACGATGTGGCTGTTCGACTATCCGTTGCTCGAACGCACCTATTACCAGTTGGCGGTGAATTTCGACGTGTTCGGCAACGTCTCTCATCAGGCGCAGACCCGCTTGTATTTCGACCTGATCCGCAACGGCGCCGAGCAGAACTTCCTGCGCCTGATGCCGGCCGATTCCCGCGAGGATTACCTCGACGATTGGTACCAGAGCAGCGGCCAGTTCAAGATGTGGCTGGATTACGAGTCTATCGACGACGACAAGCCGACTGCGCTGAAACTCGACGAGAAAGACCCGAAACACGATTTCGCCATGCAGCTGCTTGCCCGTTACGGTGACCTCAACGCACGGCCCGATCCGATCAACCGCTGCGTGGATGCCTACTGTTCGCGGCCGAACATCGACCCGGCGCTGCAAAACGCCGAGCAGGCGCTGAGCCGCCTGACGGCGCGTCCGGCGGCGGGGCTGAAGGTGATCGATCAATTGCCGGAAGCGACGATGCTGCGCATCGAAACCCGCAGCGGCCAGCGTGAGGTCTACAGCCTGCTGCGTAACCGGGCCCACAGCAACGTGGCGTTCCTGCTGGGCGAGTCGCTGCGCTATCAGCCGGGGCTCGACACCCTGACCATTTATCCGGGCGTGCTCAGCAGTTATCCGAATTTCATGTTCAACATCCCGGCAGATCAAGTGCCGGCGTTTGTCGATGCCATGGAAAGCGCCAAGGATGCGCCGCAGTTCGAGAAAATCGTCGAGCGCTGGGGTATCCGCCGTAGCCATCCGCAGTTTTGGTTCTATTTCCACGATCTTAGCCAGTACATCCATGAAACCGACCCGGTGGAAGAGGGCGTGCTGGACATGAACCGGTACGAGAATCTTTGATCGTTTGAGCGATGGCGATTGTCCCAATCCTGTGAAGTAAGGGATCGGGAGCGCCATCGATGTTGATTTCAGTGCAGGCCCTGCGAGCGCTCGCCGCGTGGGCGGTGGTCTGCCATCACTTCATGCAGATTTTCTTCGACTTCGAGGCGCGCGGGCCGATAGGGCAGTTGTTCATCGACAAGGGGGCCGTGGGTGTCGATATCTTTTTCGTGATCAGCGGGCTGGTGATCTTCCTGTCCACTGAGGGCAGGTCGCTGCCGCCTGCGCGGTTTCTGCTGTATCGACTGTTCCGTATTGTCCCGGCGTATTGGCTCTACACCGTGCTGATGGCGCTGCTGGTGGTGTTTGCCCGGCCGCTGCTGCCGGATCAGACGGTGGAATGGAGTCATTTGCTGCTGTCGTTGCTGTTCATCCCGACCGAAAACCCCGGCGGCTACGGGATCTACCCAACCCTGAATGTCGGCTGGACGCTGAATTACGAAATGCTGTTCTACGTGTTGTTCGCCTGGGCACTGTTGTTTCGACTGCAAGTCCGTTTGCTGGTGGTCGCGGCGCTGTTGTTTGCGGTGTGCCAGACCTGGACCGGGTTTGGCTGGGTCAGCGAGTTTTATCGCTCGGATATCGTCTATGAATTTCTGCTCGGGATCGGTATCGGCATGCTGTATCGCAAGGGCTGGATCGGACAGGGTTTGTGGATGCCGCTGGCGGGGATCGGCGCGGCGTTACTGGCGATCTATTATCTGCCGCCATCGCCCCGGCTGCTGAACTGGGGGATGCCGAGCGCGGTGCTGGTCATGGCGTGTATGGCGCTGGAGCGGCGTGTTGAACGCAACCGAGTGCTCAAGCTGCTGGGCGACTGTTCCTACTCGGTTTATCTGATGCATGTTCTGGTGCTGTCTGCTGGCGGATTTGTGGCCCATCGCTTCGGGATCAACCCCTATTTGATGTTCATCCTGTGTGCCGTGGCGATTGGCGTGGGTTCCTGGCTGAGTTATCACTGGGTGGAAAAGCGCAGTTATCAATGGCTTAGAGCGCGTATCGACGGCAAACCTGCGGATTAGGCGATTGTGAACTATTCCTACGAAAATACTGGGACTTTGTGCCGCGCGCCGATTGGCGTAAACTCCGCCTCAAGCCTGCGAGGAGTTTCCATGACCGCTATTACCATTACCGACGCCGCCCACGATTACCTGGCCGATCTGCTGTCCAAGCAGAATACCCCGGGCATCGGCATCCGCGTCTTCATCACCCAGCCTGGCACCCAGTACGCCGAAACCTGCATTGCCTATTGCAAGCCGGGCGAAGAGAAACCTGAGGACACCGCGCTGGGGCTGAAAAGCTTCACTGCCTACATCGACTCGTTCAGCGAAGCGTTCCTCGATGATGCTGTCGTCGACTACGCCACCGACCGCATGGGCGGCCAGCTGACCATCAAGGCGCCGAACGCCAAAGTCCCGATGGTCAACGCCGACAGCCCGATCAACGAGCGCATCAACTACTATCTGCAAACCGAAATCAACCCGGGGCTGGCCAGCCACGGCGGTCAGGTCAGCCTGATTGATGTGGTTGAAGACGGCATTGCCGTGCTGCAGTTCGGCGGCGGTTGCCAGGGCTGCGGCCAGGCGGACGTGACCCTGAAGGAAGGCATCGAGCGCACCTTGCTCGAGCGCATTCCGGAGCTCAAGGGCGTTCGCGACGTGACCGACCACACGCAGAAAGAAAACGCCTACTACTAAGGTGTTCGCTGCGAGACAAAAAAAACGGCGCCCCGTGAGCGCCGTTTTTTTATGTCAGAAATTCAGCGCCCATATCGCGAGCAGGCTCGCTCCCACTGGGAAGTGCGGTCTACTGTGGGAGCGAGCCTGCTCGCGATGGGGTCGTCATGGGCGGTAAAGATGCGCATGCCCCGCGCGATACAGTGAAGATTCACTGAAATGATCGCTGCCCAGCACCCGACCCACCAGAATCAATGCCGTACGCCGAAACTCTTTGGCCGCCACCTTCTCGGCAATGTCCTCCAGCGTCCCGACCACCCAGTCCTGATCCGGCCACGTCGCCCGGTGAATCACCGCGATCGGGCAATCCGCGCCGTAATGCGGCAGCAGCTCGGCGAGGATCTTCTCCAGATGATTGACCCCCAGATGAATCGCCATGGTCGCCCCGTGCTGCGCCAGATTGCCGAGTTCCTCGCCGACAGGCATCGTGGTCTTGTCCGCGTAGCGGGTCAGGATCACGCTTTGCGAGATGTCCGGCAGGGTCAGTTCGGCGCCCAACAGTGCGGCGCACGCGGCGGTGGCGGTTACGCCGGGGATGATCTCGAACGGAATATCCAGCTCGCGCAGATAACGAATCTGCTCGCCAATGGCGCCATACAGGCTCGGATCACCTGAATGCACCCGCGCCACATCCTGACCCATGGCGTGTGCGGTCTTGATCAGCTCGATGATCTGTTCCAGGTGCAGTTCGGCGCTGTTGACCACGGTTTCAGCACAATGACCTTCCAGCACCGCCGTCGGCACGAGCGAACCTGCGTAGATGATCACCGGGCAACTGCGGATCAGCCGCTGGCCTTTGACAGTGATCAATTCCGGGTCGCCGGGGCCGGCGCCGATGAAGTAGACGGTCATCGATGGATCCTGTGAAAGTAGGGCAGGTAGGGCTTCAGAAGCACTTCAGATGAAGAATGCTCATGATCGAAAGCGAGGATTATCGGGAATTTACGCCGCGCCGGCCAATGCGAGAGTTGCCTGAGCGTACTTTTGCCGGGGAATCAGCAGTTTCGCCGGTGCTTGAATCAGTTGTTCGGCGAGCGCCAGTGCAGCGCTTTCCGCCACGCCGTAGCAACCGGTGCGTTCGAAGGCGATCTGTGAATGGTGGCTCAAGCGTTGCTGATAACTGGCCAGTTCCTCGCTGCTGAAATACAGCAACGGCAGCGCCAGTTGGGCGGCGAGTTCTTGCAGGCCGGGTTCATCGCGCTTGAGGTCGATGCTGGCCAGCGCCTTGACCTTCTCAAGGTCAATCCGATGCGCCTGCAAGGCCTGGTCAAGCAAGGCGCGCAGCGTGCTGGCCGGGCAGCCGCGCTGGCAGCCCAGGCCGACCACGAAGGTCGGCGCTGCGCTGTCATCGGTCATGCGTGGTACTGACCTTCGCTTTTACGGCGGAACAACCAGGCGCTGATCAGGCCCAGAGCCAGCCAGAACGCGACGTTGGTCAGCTGCGAAGCGATTTTGAACTGGGCTTCCAGTGCTTCCGGGGCGAGCATCGAGTGCACGTCCGGTTGCGGTGCGCCGATCACATGCGGGACGGCAAGGATCGCCACACCGAGGATCTTCAGCAGCCAGTTGCCGCCAAACGCGATCAACGCCAGGCCGACAGCGGTCGATGCGGCGGTGCCGATCCACCACATTTGGCGCGACGCCAGATCAGCTGCAGCAGTGCCCGGCAGTTCAGGCGGCAGGCCCATGGTCGGTGCAAGCACGAAAGTTGCGTAACCGGCCAGACCCCAGAGCAGACCTTGTGAGGTCTTGGTCGGCGCACGCAGGGTGTACAGGCCGGCCAGCATCAGAGCGAAACCCACGGCTACGACCAGATTGCCACCGGTGGTGGACATCACACGCTGCCAGCCGTCTTCCGGTTCCCAGGCTTCGGCATCGTGGGTGTGAGCGGCGGTGCCGGCGGCGTGTTCGTGGACTTCGGCCACCGGTTCGGATTTCTCGTAGGTTTCGGCTTGAAGAATCAGTGGCGAAACCCAGAAGCTTTGCAGCAAGGTCAACAGCAGGGCAGCCAGAAGTCCGGTGAAACCTGCGGTCTGCGCAATACGCTTGATCATGTCGTCAGGTCTCAGTGGCACGGGAACGCAGCGCTGTGGCGGGTATCGTGCGCGGCGTTGTGCACCGCTTCAATGTGCGAGAAACCGGCGAAGTAGACCAGGCTTGCGCCCAGGATCGACGCGAAGATCGCAGCGGTCAGGCGTTGGCTCAGGGTGGTGGTGCTGGAGATTTTGTCCGTATTGCTGCCGGTGCTGCTGATGATCGACATGGCGCTTCCCTCTGGAGTGTCAGCGGGTGAATGGAGCGCATGAAAACCCCTGCGAGTCGGGCACGCAGAGGTTCGAACAGCGCCCGCCCACCGCGGGTTTGTTATGTTCAGTGACGCAAGATGCGTACTGTGTGTTGCGGGCCGGTCTCCGGGCTCACGAGGGGTTGGCGTCTGGCCGACCTGCAAGCGTCACCTTCCCATGCCCTTGGGCACAGTGGATCTGACGCTTCGCTCGCTTACCGTTGCGGGGGCAGCACCGGACTGACATGGCTTTAGAGTAAAGCACATGATTCACCGGTTTCCCGTTTCACCCTGTGAAGGGCACCCGTAACAAGTTGTGTAGGAGACCATGGGTTGGGGAATATAGTCAATTTTTGGGCAGATCCGTTGCTGCGGTAACGGCCACTTAGGGTTCCGCCCTTACGGCGGGTCACTTTTTCCAAACGCCCGGAATGCCGGCCCAGAAAAAAGTAACCAAAAAGGCTTTACCCTGACGTACGGCCCTCGCTGTGGCTTGGGTTCCTTCGCTCCGGGATTGATCCGGGGGCATCGCCTACGGTTTGCTTCGCTGCACCTCCTCTCGATGTGTTTGGCTTCGCCAAACGGTCGCTGCGCTCCCACCCCCGGATCAATCCCTCCACTCAGCCTGCCGACGGGCCCTGCGATCAAAAGCTTTACTCGAGCTAACGCTCATCGTTTGAGTGGGGGGAGCAGGGCGTGTTCGGCTTTGGTTTTGTTGTGGGTTTACCCCTCACCCCAGCCCTCTCCCAGTGGGAGAGGGGGCCGATTGGTGTGCTTTTCAAAGCCTGAGTTCGACTCGGTATTGCAAGTCGGCACAACTCTCCCAATCAACTCGGTCGGTTCCCTCTCCCTACGGGCGGTCCGACGTTTCGGGAGGGCTAGGGTGAGGGGCTCTTGATCTGGCCTTTGCTCTTGATCTGGCTCTTGATCTGGCTCTTGATCTTTAGCCCCTTCGGCAGGCCGAGCGGAGGTGTCCATCAGGGGGTAGGCGCGCAGCGCCGTGCGGCGAAGCCGCATACATCGAGAGGAGGTGCAGCGAAGCAAACCGTAGGCGATGCCCCCTGATGGACACCGTAGCGAGGGAACACTGAGCCTAGGCGAAGTGCCGTACGCCGGGGCAAAAGCCTTTTGCTTACTTTTCGGCGTTTGGAAAAGTGAGTCGCTGTAAGAGCGAAACCATAAGAAGCCGTTACCGCAGCAACGGAT
Source organism: Pseudomonas sp. 58(2021) (assembly GCF_017491585.1). Lineage (NCBI taxonomy): Bacteria > Pseudomonadati > Pseudomonadota > Gammaproteobacteria > Pseudomonadales > Pseudomonadaceae > Pseudomonas > Pseudomonas sp. 58(2021). The sequence goes on along the minus strand of NZ_JAFGYZ010000010.1, from coordinate 137,299 downwards.
ATGCCCACAAAACCAAAAAGCACCAACCATTGACCCATCACGAACCCATGCGTAGCCTTGCGCTTTCGAGGTTCTTCGGCCCACGCCGAAGCTAAGAAGGGAACGCGGTCCAAGCCGCGGCTGCCCCCGCAACTGTGAACGGTGCTGTTCGCTGCCACGCCACTGCCAACTCAATCCAGAGCCAGCGGGAAGGCGCAGCGAACCCCGGGCCAAGGCCCGAACACCGTCAGCCAGGAGACCTGCCTCGTCACAGATTCTCACTTTCAACCGGGCGGGGTGATCCGGTGGCGAACTCTCCAGGCACGCACCCGCGTTGCCGGTCTCGTCCCGTATGCCCGCCACCTTGCCAAAGGGCATCCGATGAAAACACTGGCCAAACTCCCCGTCACCATCGTCACCGGCTTCCTTGGCTCGGGCAAAACCACCTTGCTGCGGCACATGCTCGACAATGCTCAGGGCCGCCGCATCGCAGTGATCGTCAACGAGTTTGGCGAGCTGGGCATCGACGGTGAAATCCTCAAGCAATGCACCATCGGCTGCACCGAAGAAGAAGCCACCGGCCGCGTCTACGAACTGGCCAACGGCTGCCTGTGCTGCACGGTTCAGGAAGAGTTCTTCCCGGTGATGCGTGAACTGGTGGCCCGTCGCGGCGACCTTGACCACATCCTCATCGAAACCTCGGGCCTGGCCCTGCCAAAACCGCTGGTGCAAGCCTTCCAGTGGCCGGAAATCCGCAGCGCCTGCACCGTTGACGCGGTGATCACCGTGGTCGACAGCCCGGCCGTGGCCGCCGGCACCTTCGCCGCGTTCCCGGATCAGGTCGACGCCCAGCGCAAACTCGATCCGAACCTGGACCACGAATCGCCACTGCACGAACTGTTCGCCGACCAACTGGCCAGCGCCGACCTGGTGATCCTCAACAAGGCCGATCAGACCAGTCCTGAAGACCTCGCTCGTGTGCGTCTGGAAGTCGCCGAAGAACTGCCGCCAGCGGTGAAAATAATCGAAGCCAGCAACGGTCGCCTGCCGCTGGACGTGCTGATCGGCCTCGGTGCCGGTTCCGAAGAACACATCGACAGCCGCCACAGCCATCACGATCACCACCACGGTGAAGGCGATGACGATCACGATGACCACGATCACGACGCCTTCGACTCGATCTCCATCGAACTGCCGCAAGCCGACGAAAGCCTGCTGCTCGATGCGCTGACGCAACTGGTGGTCCAGCACGGCATCCTGCGGGTCAAAGGCTTCGCGGCGATTCCGAACAAGCCGATGCGTCTGCTGATCCAAGGCGTGGGCACGCGTTTCGACAAGCACTTCGACCGTCAGTGGGGCGCCGATGAGGCGCGCGTGACGCGTCTGGTGTTGATCGGTCAGGAATTGGATGCCGCTCAACTCGAAGCGCAACTGCGCGCCGCGCTCAGCGTTTAAGCCATGCACCTGCTCAGGACCCAGCCCGGCGGTTTCGTGTCGGATGACAACATTGCCGACCTGGGACAAACCCCCGCCGAGTTGGTGATCCTGTGCAGCGGCGATTCCAGCCTGGCGCTGCTCGCCGAAGCGGCGCAGCAACTGCCCGAGGATTACCCGAGCGTGCGCCTGGCCAACCCGATGCAGGTGCAGAACCATGCGTCGGTCGACCTCTATGTCGATGAAGTGCTGCGCCACGCCAAGGTCATTCTGATCTCGCTGCATGGCGGCATTGCTTATTGGCGCTATGGCGTCGAGCGACTGGTCGAGTTGTCCGAGCGTGGCGTGCAGGTGATTCTGGTGCCGGGCGATGACCGTCCCGACCCGGAGCTCAGTGACTTGAGCACCGTAGGCGCCGAGGATCGTGACCGGCTCTGGCAGTTCCTGCGTCAGGGCGGCATGGGCAATGCGCTGGATTTCTTTCGCTGTCTGGCCAATCGCTGGCTGGCGCGGGATTACGTGTGGGGCGAGCCGCAAACGCTGCCGCGCACGGCGATTTATCACCCGAACAAAAACACCGCCGCACTGAGTGACTGGCAAGCCGATTGGCGGCCTGGTCAACCGGTGGCGGCGGTGTTGTTTTATCGCTCGCATTTGCAAGCGGCGAACACGGCGTTTATCGACGTGTTCTGCCAACGGCTTCAGGCGGCCGGTCTCAATCCGCTGCCGATCGCCGTGGCCAGTTTGAAAGAGCCCGGCTGCCTGTCGGTGGTCGAGGACTGGCTGGATGAGGTCGAAGCCTCGGTGATTTTGAATACCACCGGTTTCGCCCAGTCCAGCCCGGAAGCGCCGCATCTGCGCCCGTTCCGTCGCAACATACCGGTGATTCAGGCGATCTGCGCCCAGGACAACGAGCCCGGCTGGCGCGACAGCGAGCAGGGCCTCGGTCCGCGGGATCTGGCGATGCACATCGCGTTGCCTGAGCTCGACGGTCGGATCATCAGCCGGCCGATCAGCTTCAAGGATCTGGCCTGGCGCAGCGAGCGCAGTCAGTCCGACGTGGTGTGTTATCGGGCCCAGCCCGAGCGCATGGATTTCGTGGCTGAACTGGCGCGGCGCTGGGTCGATCTGGCGCGGGTGTCGAACGCTGAAAAGCGCATCGCCCTGATCCTCGCCAACTACCCGACCCGGGACGGACGCATCGGCAATGGCGTCGGCCTCGACACGCCAGCCGCCGCGCTGAATATCCTGCGGGCGTTGCAGGCCGAAGGTTATCCGCTGCCGGCCGACCTGCCGGACAGCGGTACTGAACTGATCCGGCAACTGCTCGGCGGCGTCAGCAACGACCTCGATACCCTCGATCAGCGCCCGTGCCAGCAAAGCCTGGCGATGAATGATTACCTGGCGATGTTCAACGCACTGCCCGAAGTCAATCGAACAGCGGTGCTGGAGCGTTGGGGCTCGCCGCAACACGATCCGATGTGCCGTGACGGGCGGATGATGATTGCCGGTCTGCGTTTTGGCCTGACTTTCGTCGGCATTCAACCGGCGCGGGGTTATCAGGTCGACCCGAGCGCGGTGTATCACGACCCGGATCTGGTGCCGCCGCACGCGTACCTCGCGTTCTATTTCTGGCTGCGCCAGACCTACGGCGCCCACGGCGTGATCCACGTCGGCAAGCACGGCAACCTCGAATGGCTGCCGGGCAAGGGCGTGGGTCTGTCGGAGAATTGCTGGCCGGACGCGCTGCTCGGGCCGCTGCCGAATATCTATCCGTTCATCGTCAACGACCCGGGCGAGGGCGCCCAGGCCAAGCGTCGCACTCAGGCGGTGATCATCGATCACCTGATGCCGCCGCTGACCCGTGCCGAAACCTACGGCCCGTTGCGCAATCTGGAACTGTTGGCGGACGAGTATTACGAAGCGCAGTTGCTCGATCCGCGCCGCGCCCGGGAATTGCAGCGCGACATTCTGCAACTGGTGCGTGACACGCAGATCGATCGCGAACTGCAACTGGATGCCGCCCTCGACAGCGATGCCGACGCGGCGATCTGGCTGCCGCGTCTGGATACCTATCTGTGTGACTTGAAGGAGTCGCAGATCCGCGATGGTCTGCATATTTTCGGTGAGTCGCCGACCGGGCGTTTACGTATTGATACCTTGCTCGCGTTGCTGCGCATCCCGCGTGGCGATGGCAAAGGGGCGCAGTCGAGTCTGTTGCGGGCGTTGGCCAAAGCGTTTCAACTGGGGTTTGATCCGCTGGATTGTGCGCTTGCTGATCCCTGGGCCGGCCCGCGTCCCATGGAACTGCAAGCGCTGAGCGATGAAGTCTGGCGCACGGCGGGGGATACCCGCGAGCGTCTGGAGCTGTTCGCGGCGCAATTGATTGAGCAGACACTCAACCAAAGTCAAGCCTTGCACAATACCTGTGGGAGCGGGCTTGCCCGCGAAGGCGTCGTGTCAGTCAATATCCCTTTCACTGACATACCGCTTTCGTCGGATCGCCGCCCGGGGACAAGCCCGCTCCCACAGGAGCCGCGCTGGGTTGAAGTCGGTGCAATCCTCGACAACCTGCGCGAAGTGATTGCCCCACGCCTCGATGCCTGCGGCCCGGCCGAAATGCACGGCTTGCTCGACGCGTTGAGCGGCCGATTCGTCCCGGCCGGCCCGAGCGGCGCGCCGAGTCGCGGTCGCCTCGACGTGTTGCCGACCGGGCGCAATTTCTACTCGGTGGACGTGCGCAATCTGCCGACCACCACGGCCTGGCGAATCGGTTTCCAGTCGGCCACGCTGATTCTGGAGCGACACCTGCAGGATCACGGCGACCACCTGCGTCAGCTCGGTTTGTCGGTCTGGGGCACCGCGACCATGCGCACCGGCGGTGACGACATCGCACAGGCCATGGCGCTGATGGGCGTGCGCCCGGTGTGGGCCACGGGCAGTCAGCGGGTCGATGATTTCGAGATTCTGCCGCTGAGCCTGCTCGACCGGCCTCGGGTTGATGTCACGTTACGGGTCTCCGGATTTTTCCGCGATGCGTTCGCCAACCTGATTCGTTTGTTCGACGCTGCCGTACAAGCCGTGGCGGAACTGGACGAGCCGGACGACCTTAATCCGCTGGCCGCCAAAGTCCGCGCCGAACGTGAGGCGCTGCGTCAGTCGGGGCTGGATGAAGACTCCGCCCGGCGCCAGGCCGGCTGGCGGATCTTCGGTGCCAAACCCGGCGCTTATGGCGCAGGTGTGCAGGGCGCTATCGATGGTCGCCTCTGGCAAACTCGCGAGGATCTGGCCGAGGTCTACCTGAACTGGGGCGCCTACGCTTACGGCGGTTCCGATGAAGGCACCGCCGCCCGCGAGCAATTTGTCCAGCGCCTGAGCCAGGTGCAGGCTGTGCTGCAGAACCAGGACAACCGCGAGCATGACCTGCTCGACTCCAACGACTATTACCAGTTCCAGGGCGGCATGCTCGCTGCCGTGGAAAGTCTGCGCGGCGAAGCGGCGGCCAGTTATCACGGCGACCACAGTCAGCCGGATCTGCCGAAGATCCGTACGCTGAAAGAAGAACTGAACCGTGTGATTCGCTCCCGAGCGGCGAATCCGAAATGGATCGACGGGGTCAAGCGTCACGGCTATAAAGGCGCGTTCGAATTGGCGGCGACGGTCGACAACCTGTTTGCCTTCGACGCCACCACGCAATTGATCGACGATCACCAGTACGCGTTGCTGGCCGATGCCTATCTGCTGGACCCGGCGACCCGCGAGTTCGTGCGCGAGCATAATCCCCACGCGCTGCGCGACATGACCGAGCGCATGCTCGAAGCGCAGCAGCGCGGGATGTGGCAGGAACCCGGTGCTTACAAGGAAGCGCTGGAAAATCTGCTGCTGGATATAGAAGAAGAGAGCTGAGACTGAACATGACCGACACCCCGCATTTCCCGCTCTCCGCCGTGGTCGGCGCCGAGGATCTGAAGCTGGCGTTGTACCTGACGGCCATCGACCCGAAAATCGGCGGCGTGCTGATCGAAGGCCCCCGCGGCATGGCCAAGTCGACTCTGGCCCGGGGCCTTGCGGATTTGCTGGCCAGCGGTCAGTTCGTCACCTTGCCGTTGGGGGCGACGGAAGAGCGGCTGGTTGGCACGCTGGATCTGGATGCGGCGTTGAGCGACGGTCGTGCGCAGTTTTCCCCGGGCGTACTGGCCAAGGCTGACGGCGGTGTGCTGTATGTCGATGAAGTGAATCTGCTGCCGGATCATCTGGTGGACCTGCTGCTCGATGTGGCGGCCAGCGGCACCAACCTGATCGAACGTGACGGTATTTCCCATCGGCATTCGGCGAAGTTCGTGCTGATCGGCACGATGAACCCGGAAGAAGGCGAACTGCGGCCGCAATTACTCGATCGCTTTGGTCTGAACGTCGCCCTGAGCGGTCACACGGCGCCGGTCGAGCGCGGGCAGATCATTCGCCGTCGGCTGGATTTCGACAGCGACCCGCAGGCTTTCTGCGGGCAGTGGGAAACCGAGCAACACGCCCTGCGCGAGCGTTGCGAAAACGCTCGCAATGCGTTGGCAAACATTCCTCTTGACGATCAAGCGCTGGCACAGATTACCGAGCGCTGCTTTGCGGCAGGCGTTGACGGTTTGCGTGCCGATCTGGTCTGGCTGCGTGCCGCCCGGGCGCATGCGGCCTGGCGCGGGGCCGAAGCCATCGGCGAGCAGGACATCGATGCCGTCGCTGAATTTGCCTTGCGTCATCGTCGCCGGGAACAGTCTTCGCCCAATGCGCAACCACCGGCTCAATCGCCATCCGGCACTCAGCTCGAGCCGAGTGAAGGGCAGGGGCAATGGGGTGAAATGCCGGCGCCGGCCCTCACCACCGGTGCGCGCCGCGAAGTGCCGACCTGGCCGCCACACCTACAAAAAAAGCCTTAGGCATTCGCCCCCGATCCGACGCGGGGGCGAATGCCAGACCTCGCGCCGGGCGCCTCGATAACGGCCGACAGGGCAAACGTCATGCCGCTCGCAGCGGTTCGGTGAACTGGCCGGGAACATTGCTCAATGGCCGCCCGAAAGTGCGCGCGGATCTGCTGTTCCAACTGCGCACCCGCACACCCCATGAGCTGTGGCTGGTGATCGTCGACGCCTCGGCCTCGACCCGACGTCATCAAGCATTGAGCGATGCCAAAGGCGTGCTCGCGCAATTGTTCGATGATGCTTACCGGCAACGGGCGCGACTCGCCTTGCTGACTGCCAGTGGCGCGGCGCCGAAATGGCAGGTGCAGGGTTTGAAAGCTTCCAGCGGACTGCGTGTGTGGCTCGATGACTTGGGAGCGGGAGGCGGCACGCCATTGCTGGCGGCGCTGAACGAGGCCGAGCACTGGCTGACGGTACGCCGCAAGCGGTTCCCGGCCGAACAACAGCGTCTACTGGTATTGACCGATGGGCGCTTGAAAGAATGGTCGGGGTTGCCGGTGCTGGCCTGTCCGGGCCTGTTGATCGATATCGAACGCGGGCCGATCAGGCTGGGCAGGGCGAAGCAGTTGGCGACTGCACTGGAAGCGGATTACCGGCATATCGACGACCTGCTGTCTGTCTGAGGTCTATGCTGCATCCAGCCCACATCACAAGGAGTGAATCATGCGCGTACTGGTTGCCAATCCTCAGGACGATTTTCGCGTAAAGGCTTACGCCGGCACCAACGGCGTGCTGCTGGCAATGGATCTTGCCGAACCCCGCCGCAAAGGCCTGCTGGGGTTTGCCATCGAGAAGCAGCAGGGCGACAGGCCGTGGCAGTTTCTGTTCAACAGCCTGACCTTTCCCGGTAAGGAACACACCTTCGCGCAGTTTCACGCCACGCCCAGTGACATCGCGCCGCTGCAGAAATTTCGCTGGGCCGATTACGCGGTCAATCCGGGCACAACCATGCATTACCGCGTGCACCTGGCCTACGGCACGGCCGATGCGCCGGTGCTGGGGGAGTCACTTGAGCTGAGCATCACCTCGGATGACGGACACCCGACCAACCAGAGCGTGATCTTCAACCGCGCCGTGGCTGCCAGTCAGGCGTTCCAGCGCAAGTTTCCCGATCTCGATGCACAGATCAGCGCCAACAAGAACATGCCGATCGAAGCCTGGCCCGATGCGGCGCGGCAATGGCTGGAGAACGGTCTTCTCGGACGGCTGCAGGGTTTCATCGAACGTGCGACCGATGGCGAATGGGCGCTGGACATCGCGATCTACGAGTATCAACTGCAAGCCATCATCGACACGGTGAACGCCGCCTTCGATCGCGGCGTACAGGTGCGGGTGCTGTATCACGCCCGGCCCGATGACGAAGACACCACGATGAACGAGGCCAGCCTCGTCAAATTGCCGGAAACCAGCAAACGCGGCCGGGTCACCCACGACATTTTCCATAACAAGTTCATCGTCCTCAGTCGCATCGCCGGCGGTGAGCGGCAGCCCCAGGCCGTGCTTTGCGGCAGCACCAACTTCACCGCCAACGGTGTTTATCGTCAGGCCAACGTGGTGCATGTGCTGGACGACACCGTTGTCGCGGCCAGCTATCTGCAGACGTTCGAGCAGGTCTGGGCAACGCCGGCGGATGTCGGTGCCACCCGGGACTGGATCACCCAGCACAACCCGATGAACCCGGCGCAACCGCTGTTTGCCGGGTTCTCGCCGCGCAGTGGTGGTGCCGATCTGCGCGAGTTCGTCGACATCATTAACGCGGCGAGGAAAGACGTGCTGTTCGTCACGGCATTCGCCTTGCCCGACGCGATCCTCAACGCATTGCTCGGTCAGCCTCACGACGACATCCTGCGTTACGGCCTGCAAAACACGGTCAGCCGCATCACCGGGTTTCACGCTGACCGAACCGCTGAGTTCGCCGCCACCGCGCTGCTGAACACCGGGCTGGAGGGCTGGCTGAAAGAGAACATGAAAGGCCAGAAAGGCAACCTGCTGGTGCACACCAAGGCGATCGTCACCGACTTCACCAGCGACAGCCCGACCATCATCAGCGGCAGCCACAACCTCAGCACCTCGGCCAGCAACGGTAATGACGAGAACTACCTGATCATTCGCGGCGACACCGAACTGGCGGACCGTTACGGCCTTGAGCTGCTGCGCTTCTACGAGCATTACCGCTTCCGCTATTTCGCGAAAAAACTGGCGTTGAAGCAGGTGCAGCCGCTGGCGGCGAATGACAGCTGGACCAACGACTATTACGTCGAAGGGGATTTGCGTCAGCTGTCTCGCCTGCGGTTTGCCGGACGCTAGGGTTTATACATCCATCGCCTGACGGTACTGCCGGGTGCGGCGACTGAGATACAACCGGTCGCGAATCAGCGCCCAGAGTGCCGACACTTCGGGATGCGGCTGGCGACCCCGGCTCAGGCGGGCCATCTGGAAACGCACCACGGCCATGTTCGCCAGTGCGGCCAGCGGTTTGCGTTTCCAGCGGATCGGCGGCAGTTGTGGTTCGCTGTGGCGGCCTTCGCGCCAGTGTTTGACCAGACTCGGTTCGATGGCCAGCGCAGTGGCGATGCCGGCCATGGCGATACCGCTGTCGAGCACTTGTTCGACGATGGGCAGGCGCCGGATACCGCCGGTGACCATCACTGGCATGCGGGCCACTCTGGCCAGTTCACTGGCCATCTCCAGAAAGAACGCCTCACGGGCCAGGGTGCGTCCGTCGCGGGCTTCGCCTTGCATCGCCGGCGCTTCGTAGCTGCCACCGGACAGCTCGAGCAGGTCGATTGGCTGTTCGTTGAGCCATTCGATCACCTGACGGGCATCGTCCGTGTCGAAGCCGCCGCGCTGGAAATCCGCGGAGTTGAGTTTCACCGCCACGCAAAACTGTGGTGAAACGGCCTGACGCACAGCCTCGATCACCGACAGCAGCAGGCGCACACGGTTTTCCAGCGAACCGCCCCAGCGGTCGGTGCGGCGGTTGGTCAGTGGCGAGAGAAACTGACTGAGCAAATAGCCGTGGGCAGCGTGGATCTGGATACCGCTGAAACCGGCTTTCTCGGCAAGCGCGGCACTCCTGGCGAAACGTTGAATGACCTCTTCAATGTCGTCCTCGGTCATTGGCTTGGGCTCGGCGAACAGCTTCGAGAACGAGCCCATTTCCAATGCCACCGCCGACGGCGCCAGCGCTTGCTGGCCCATATTGGCGAAGGTCTGGCGGCCGGGATGGTTGAGCTGAACCCAGACTTGTGCGCCTCCACTGCGGGCGATTTCGGCCCATTGACGGAAACGGTCCAGATGCCGCTCGTCTTCGAGCACCACGCCACCAGGGCCGGTCATGGCGCGGCGGTCGATCATGACATTACCGGTCAGCAGCAAGCCGGCGCCGCCGTCGGCCCAGGCTTGATACAGGCGAAACAGTTCGCGGGAGGGAGCCTGGTCACGATCGGCGAGGTTTTCTTCCATGGCGGCTTTGGCGATACGGTTGCCGACGGTCTGACCGTTGGGCAGTTTCAAAATCTGGAAGGGCGACATTGCTTGACTCCTCATCAGTGATGGAGAAAGGCTAAGCTTAAAGTCAACTTTAATGTCAAGCAGGCAAATCGAGGCTGAAATGAAAATCGGTGAATTGGCGCAACGGAGCGGGCTGAGCGCTTCGAGCATTCGCTTCTACGAGGCCCAGGGCCTGATTCCGAAAGTGGAGCGGCTGGGCAATGGCTACCGGCGTTACCCGCCGCAAGTGCTGCAAACCCTGAACATTATCCGCAGTGCCCAGCAGGCCGGATTTTCCCTGGAAGAACTCAAGCAGTTGCTGCCAGCCGCCGGAACCGGTGAATTCAAGCACGAAGAATTGGTGGAAGGCCTGACGCGCAAGGTCGAGCAGATCGAAGTCATGCAGCAGCATCTGGCCCAAAGCAAGGCGCGGCTGCTGGAGGTGATCGACAGTATTCAATCCAGGCCCGAAGGCATGAGTTGCGGTGCGAATGCCGAACGGGTTCTCGCCGCGATCTACCCGGAATCCTGAGGCGACGGCGAAGGCGTACAGATTTTGAAATGATTTCCAGCTGTAGGAAAAGTCATCTGAGCCTGTACGCTTCAAGGCCTTTTTTCATTCAGGATTTGCATGAATACCCTCTCGGAGCCTCCCAGTTCTACTCAAAGAACAACGTTCCCTTCGCGCCATGGCGCGGTCTTGACGCACTCGCAGCATCCAGTCTTCCGACTCCCGACTATCGTTGATGGCGCAGCCTTCGAGCTTTCGCGCCGCACTTTGCCGTGCCCGGCAGCCTGAAATCACTGAAGAGAGATAGAGACAGAATATGGAATGGTTAGCGGATCCCACGGCGTGGCTGGGCTTGTTGACACTGATCGTGCTGGAACTGGTGCTGGGTATCGACAACCTGGTGTTCATCGCGATCCTGGCGGACAAGCTGCCGCCGCATCAGCGCGATCGTGCGCGAATCATCGGCTTGAGCCTGGCGCTGATCATGCGTCTTGGCCTGCTGGCGAGTATTTCCTGGCTGGTCACCCTCACGGCACCGTTGTTCGAAGTGTTCGGCAAGAGCTTCTCCGGCCGTGACCTGATCATGCTGTTCGGTGGCGTGTTCCTGTTGTTCAAGGCGACCATGGAACTGCACGAACGGCTTGAGGGCCACGTCGGCGAGCGTTCGACCAACACCGCTTATGCGCTGTTCTGGCCCATCGTGGCGCAGATTGTCGTGCTCGATGCGGTGTTCTCCCTCGATGCGGTGATTACTGCCGTGGGCATGGTCGATGAACTGGCGGTGATGATGATTGCGGTGATCATTTCCATCGGCCTGATGATCGTTGCCAGCAAGCCGCTGACCCGCTTCGTCAACGCACACCCGACAGTGATCATGCTGTGCCTGGGCTTCCTGATGATGATCGGTTTCGCCCTGACTGCCGAAGGCCTGGGTTTCCACATCCCGAAAGGTTATCTGTACGCCGCGATTGGTTTCTCGATCCTGATCGAGGTGTTCAACCAGATCGCCCGTGCTCGCCGCAAGCGCTCGATGCAAGGCTTGCGCCCGATGCGTGAGCGTACGGCGCACGCGGTGATGCGTCTGTTGGGTGGCCGTAAACTGGCGGTGGAAGAGGTGGGCGAGGAGATTTCCGACTTGCTGGACGATGGTCAGGCGCCAAGCGCGGAGCTGTTCGACCGTCGCGAACGGGTGATGATCAGCGGCGTGCTGCAACTGGCCGAGCGGTCAATCCGCACACTGATGACCGTCCGTGCGGATGTCGATCACATTGATCTGGCGGACGACGCTGCGGCGATTCGTACGCGACTGATGCATTCGTCCTACTCTCGTCTGCCGTTGATTCGCAACGGTGCGGTGGATGAGCCGTTGGGCTTCGTTCACAAAAAGGAGCTGCTCAAGGAGTATCTGGCCGGCAACGAGCCGAACCTTGAACACCTGGTGCGCAAGACCGTCAATCTGCTGGACAGCTATTCGATCCTCAATGCGTTGGAGCAAATGCGTGCGGCGTCGACCCACATCGCGTTTGTGGTCAACGAATTCGGTGACTTCGTCGGCGTATTGACCATGACCGACATTCTCGAATCGATTGCCGGTGAACTGCCGGACGCCAGTGAAATCGCCGGCCCCGATGTGGTCGAGGAGCAGGGCGGGTTCATCGTCAACGGTGCGTTGAACCTGACCCGCATCCGCGAACACACCGGTTTTTGCGCCGAGCCGACCGAGGATTACCAGACCTTGGCCGGGCTGGTGATGAGCCTGCTGGATCGCCTGCCGATGAAAGGTGATCGACTGGAGCATGAAGGCTGGGGCATGACCGTGATGGCGGTCGAAGAGCGTCGCGTGACGCGGGTGTTGCTGGTGCGTGAGGCCTGACGGCACTTTGAGGAAAGGTTCCACCGTTTTGCGCGGTGGACGGTGCAGAGGGTGCGGAGGGTGTGACGCAGCCAGTTCAGGTCATGGGCCGATTTGCGCGGTACAGCGAAGTGTCTGGTTTTGCCGAGGAATTGGGTGAAGTCTTGAAGGAGGGATTCTTCCGAACCGATGCCTTTCAGTTTTTTGACCAGAACGCCTTCCTTGTAGAACAACACGGTCGGTGTGCCCGTGACATCCGGATGTCGACACGACTGTGCGGTATCGAGCATGAAGATATCCATCCAGGGCCGAAAGGGCTTGGCGATCTCGAGAAAAACCGGGCCGGAAGACACGCAGGCACCGCAGTGCTCGTTGAAGAAATACAGGACGACGAGGCGCCGGGCTTTCAAGACCTTCCGGTACGTCGGAGGCAATGCTGAATATCGAGTCGGTGTCGTCATCGGAACCTCCTTTATTCGATGTGCTGGACAGTACGACGTTAGGGGAGTCGCGACCGTTGCTGCAACTGTCAGAGTTGACAGGTGCAGCCCGCGCCCAATCGTGCATCGCGCACCAGGATGTGGCCCGGATACCCGCCATGTGTGGCGCAAAGTAGCGAAGTGATTAATCAATGTTCGTTGCAGCGTTTCGCAGGTTTCTTCCATCCCTTTGATTCAAAACACAATTCAATCCTTTGCAGATTCCCCTTGAATCCTGTGGCACACTTTCTGCTGTCTATTCCGTAGTAACAAACCGAGTTCCGGTATAGCGGAATAAACAACTTCCTGGAGTGCTTGCCATGCATCGCCGACCTTCCTTGTTCAAAGCGTGTGTTTTTGTTCTCGCGGCTTCGTCCGCTGTCATGGGTATGGCCCAGGCGGCCGACAGCAAGCTCGACAGCGTCCTGGCCCGTGGAAAACTGATTGTGGGCACCGGCAGCACCAATGCGCCGTGGCACTTCCAGGGCGCGGACGGCAAGTTGCAGGGCTTTGATATCGACATCGCCCGGATGGTGGCCAAAGGTCTGTTCAATGACCCGAGCAAGGTCGAGTTCGTGGTGCAGTCGTCCGATGCGCGGATTCCCAACCTGCTGACCGACAAGGTCGACATGAGCTGCCAGTTCATTACCGTCACCGCCAGCCGTGCGCAGCAAGTGGCGTTCACCCTGCCTTACTATCGCGAGGGCGTCGGTCTGCTGCTGCCGAACAACAGCAAGTACAAGGAAATCGAAGACTTGCAGGCCGCCGGCGACAGCGTGACCGTCGCGGTGCTGCAGAACGTGTACGCCGAAGAGCTGGTGCATCAGGCGCTGCCCAAGGCCAAGGTCGATCAGTACGACAGCGTCGATCTGATGTATCAGGCAGTGAATTCCGGCCGCGCCGATGCTGCCGCCACTGACCAGTCATCGGTCAAATACCTGATGGTGCAGAACCCTGGCCGCTATCGCAGCCCGACCTACGCCTGGAGCCCGCAAACCTACGCGTGCGCCGTCAAACGCGGCGATCAGGACTGGCTGAACTTCGTCAACACCACCCTGCATGAAGCCATGACCGGCGTTGAATTCCCGACCTACGCCGCGTCGTTCAAGCAATGGTTCGGCGTGGATCTGCCATCGCCCGCCATCGGTTTCCCTGTCGAATTCAAATGATCCCGTGAGAGCGGGGCGCCCTGATGCGCCCCGCTCAAGGTACTGCCGACCATGAACTATCAGTTGAACTTTGCCGCCGTGTGGCGCGATTTCGACACCTTGCTGGCGGGGCTCGGTCTGGGCCTGGAACTGGCGCTGGTGTCGATCGCCATCGGCTGCGTGATCGGCCTGCTGATGGCGTTTGCCTTGCTGTCCAGGCATCGCGCCTTGCGGGTGCTGGCATCGGTGTATGTGACGGTGATCCGTAACACGCCGATTCTGGTGTTGATTCTGTTGATCTACTTTGCGCTGCCGAGCCTGGGGATCCGGCTGGACAAGATCCCGTCGTTCATCATCACCCTGTCGCTGTATGCCGGGGCCTACCTGACCGAAGTGTTCCGCGGTGGCCTGTTGAGCATTCCCAAGGGCCAGCGTGAAGCGGGGCTGGCCATTGGTCTGGGCGAGTGGCAGGTGAAGGCCTACGTCACCGTGCCGGTGATGTTGCGCAACGTGCTGCCGGCGCTGTCGAACAACTTCATTTCGCTGTTCAAGGACACCTCGCTGGCCGCTGCGATTGCGGTGCCCGAGCTGACCTATTACGCGCGCAAGATCAACGTCGAAAGCTACCGGGTGATCGAAACCTGGCTGGTGACCACGGCGTTGTATGTCGCGGCCTGTTACCTCATTGCCATGCTGCTGCGTTACCTGGAGCAGCGTCTGGCAATTCGCCGATAGGAGGCTGCGATGTACGAATCCCCCAGTTGGTTGCATGAGTTGTGGATTGCCCGCGAAGCCTTGTGGCAAGGCTTTCTGACCAGCGTGCAGGTGTCGGCGCTGGCCATCCTGTTCGGCACGGTCATCGGTGTGTTTGCCGGTCTCGTACTGACCTACGGCAAGTTCTGGATGCGCGCCCCGTTCCGCTTTTACGTCGACCTGATTCGCGGCACCCCGGTGTTCGTGCTGGTGCTGGCCTGCTTCTACATGGCGCCGGCGCTCGGTTGGCAGATCAGCGCATTTCAGGCGGGTGCCTTGGGTCTGACGCTGTTTTGCGGCTCCCACGTCGCCGAGATTGTGCGCGGCGCATTGCAGGCGTTGCCACGCGGGCAGATGGAAGCCAGCAAGGCCATCGGCCTGACGTTCTATCAGTCCCTCGGTTACGTGCTGTTGCCTCAGGCGCTGCGGCAGATCCTGCCGACCTGGGTCAACTCGTCCACGGAAATCGTCAAGGCTTCGACCTTGCTGTCGGTGATCGGCGTGGCCGAGCTGTTGCTCAGCACCCAGCAGATCATCGCCCGGACGTTCATGACCCTGGAGTTTTACCTGTTCGCCGGTTTTCTGTTCTTCGTCATCAACTACGGCATCGAATTACTCGGCCGGCACATTGAAAAGCGGGTGGCCCTGCCATGACTCAAGCTCAAGTTTCCAACGTCCAGAACGCTCAGCCCTTGCTGGACATCCGTGGCCTCCATAAACAATACGGCGCGGTCGAAGTGCTCAAGGGCGTCGATCTGAGCATGCAGCGCGGCAACGTGGTGACATTGATCGGCTCCAGCGGCTCGGGCAAGACCACGCTGCTGCGCTGCGTGAACATGCTCGAGGAGTTCCAGGGCGGGCAGATCCTGCTCGACGGCGAATCCATCGGCTATGACGAACTCAACGGCAAGCGCGTGCGCCACCCGGAAAAAGTCATCGCCCGTCATCGTGCGATGACCGGCATGGCGTTCCAGCAATTCAACCTGTTCCCGCACCTCACCGCGTTGCAAAACGTCACGCTCGGCCTGCTGAAAGTCAAAAAGATGCACAAGGACGAAGCCGTGGTCCTGGCCGAGAAATGGCTGGAGCGGGTCGGCCTGCTGGAGCGGCGCAATCACTTTCCCGGGCAGTTGTCCGGCGGTCAGCAGCAGCGCGTGGCGATTGCCCGGGCGATTGCGATGAACCCGAGCCTGATGCTGTTCGACGAAGTCACCTCGGCCCTCGACCCGGAGCTGGTCGGCGAGGTGCTGAATGTGATCAAGGGCCTGGCCGAGGACGGCATGACCATGTTGCTGGTGACCCACGAAATGCGTTTTGCCTTCGAGGTCTCGGACAAGATCGTTTTCATGAATCAGGGGCGCATCGAAGAGCAGGGGCCTCCCAAGGAACTGTTCGAGCGTCCGCAATCGCCGCGGCTGGCAGAATTTCTCAAAAGCACGCGGTTCTGACTTTTCACTTTTTCAATCAGGAGAAACACCCATGAGCATTACTCGTTACGGCACCGGCAGCACCGCCGCTGGCGGCCAGCCGCGCCCATTCGCCCGCGCTGTCGAGGCCGATGGCTGGCTGCATGTTTCCGGGCAGGTGCCGGCGGTGGATGGCGAGATCATTGTGGGCGGTATCGTCGAGCAGACCCACCAGACCATGAAGAACCTGATCGCGATTCTCGAAGAGGCCGGTTATGGCCTGGAAGACGTGGTACGCGCCGGCGTGTGGTTGGACGATCCGCGGGATTTCAGCAGTTTCAACAAGGTCTTCGGCGAGTACTTCAAGCCTGAACACGCGCCGGCCAGGGCCTGTGTGCAGGCGAGCATGATGGTCGACTGCAAGGTCGAGATCGACTGCATTGCGTACAAGAAAAAGGCTTGAGAGATGTGGCGTTGCTGAGGCCGTAGCCCCCTCACCCTAGCCCTCTCCCCCAGGAGAGGGGACTGATCTCTATCGATGCAGAGTCCATCGTTTGTCAGCTAGTCATGCAGCGATGCGGCCAGGCGCCCTCTCCCTCCGGGAGAGGGCGGGGGGTGAGGGCTGCGATCCAACTGACACAACGCCAAGGGCCAGTTACCATCCCGGCATCTTTTATGGGAACCACAGAAATGACCGAAGACACCATCAAGCGCCGGGCACGCGGTCTGGACCGGGCGTTCGATATCCTCGATTTCCTCAAGGAAATCGGCCAGCCACTGCGTCCGAACGATATCGCCAACGGTATCGGCAGCCCGAAATCCACGGTCTACGAACTGGTGGCCTCGTTGCTCGAACGACGAATTCTGGAACCGGTGGGCAAGGACGGTCACGTCTATCTCGGTCGTCAGCTGTACTTCCTTGGCCAGGCGCATTTGCGTCATTTCGACCTCAGTCGCGAGGCCGATCACGCCTTGCAGGAGATCGTCAGCCAGACCCGGGAAACCGCGCAAATGTGCCTGCTCAACGGGCGCAAATACACGGTGGCGCTGATGAAGGAGGGCGAGCGGCATTTCCGCATTTCTTCCGATATCGGCGAAAACGCGCCGATCCCGTGGACCGCCTCCGGACGTCTGCTGCTGGCGCACTTGAGCGATCAGCAGATCAGCGACCTGATCGACCCCGACGACTTCATCCTGCCCGGTGGCGAACGCCTGCCGATGGAAACGTTTCTGGCGGAAATCCGTCAGGCCGGCATCGACGGTTTCTTCTCCTTCGACAGTGTCGCCGACACCTTCACCCATTGCTTCGCCGCCCCGGTCAAAGACCCTCAAGGCGTTGCCATCTGCACCCTGTGCATCGTCGCCCCGCGCGCCGATGCCAAGACCCATTACAACGACTATCGCCGGGTCTTGATCGAGAGCGCCAACAGCCTCGCCCGGCGAATCAACGAATAACCGCGCCTGCCTGCGGGCGCGACTGTGAGGAGAGTTCGACCATGACGACTGCCAACAACACTGCTGCCGTGGAAAAGGGCGATGCCGCCCTCGGCGCACAACTGGTGCGTGACATCAGCCTGCCGGCGCTGGTGCTGCACCGCGAAGCGCTGGAGCACAACATCCGCTGGATGCAGAAATTCGTCAGCGACAGCGGCGCCGAACTCGCGCCCCACGGCAAGACCAGCATGACCCCGGCGCTGTTTCGTCGTCAGCTCGACGCCGGCGCCTGGGGCATCACCCTGGCCAGCGCCACCCAGACCCGCGCCGCTTACGCTCACGGCGTACGCCGGGTGCTGATGGCCAACCAACTGGTCGGCACGTCGAACATGGCGTTGATTGCCGATCTGCTGGCGGCCGATTCGGGCTTCGATTTCTATTGCATGGTCGATCACCCGGACAACGTCGCCGATCTGGGCGCTTACTTTGCGTCCCGTGGCGTGCGGCTGAACGTGATGATCGAGTACGGCGTGGTCGGTGGCCGTTGCGGTTGCCGCAGCGAACAGGAAGTCATCGAACTGGCCAAGGCCATCGGCGCGCAACCGGCGCTGGCCCTGACCGGCATCGAAGGTTACGAAGGCGTGATCCACGGCGATCATGCGGTCAGCGGTATCCGTGAATTTGCGGCCTCTTTGGTGCGACTGGCGGTGCAGTTGCAGGACAGCGGCGCGTTCGCCATCGCCAAACCGATCATCACCGCATCGGGTTCGGCGTGGTACGACCTGATCGCCGAATCGTTCGAAGCGCAAAACGCGGGCGGTCGTTTCCTCAGCGTGTTGCGCCCAGGCAGTTATGTGGCTCACGACCATGGCATCTATAAAGAGGCGCAGTGCTGCGTGCTCGACCGTCGCAGCGACCTGCACGAAGGCCTGCGCCCGGCGCTGGAAGTCTGGGCCCACGTGCAGTCGCTGCCGGAGCCGGGCTTTGCGGTGATTGCCCTGGGCAAGCGTGACGTGGCGTTCGATGCCGGGATGCCGGTGCCCTTGCTGCGTTACAAGACCGGCGTGCTGCCAGCAGTGGGCGACGATGTCGGCGCCTGCAAGGTGACGGCGGTGATGGACCAGCACGCGTTCATGACCGTGGCACCGGGCGTGGAATTGCGCGTCGGCGACATTATTTCCTTCGGCACTTCGCACCCGTGCCTGACCTTTGACAAGTGGCGCGTTGGGCTGCTGGTGGATGAACAACTGTCGGTGATCGAAACCATGGAAACCTGTTTCTGATGAACATGCTCAGTGCCTTGGGTCCGAACACCCCGCGCATCGCTCTGATCGGCGAATGCATGATCGAACTCCAGCAACGTGCCGATGGCAGTCTGCAACAGAGCTTCGGCGGTGACACGCTGAACACGGCGGTCTATCTGGCCCGCGCCATGGGCGACAAGGCGCAGGTCGATTACGTGACTGCGCTGGGCGACGACAGCTTCAGTGACGCCATGTGCCGCAGTTGGGTCGATGAAAACATTGGCCTGGATCTGGTTCAGCGCTTGCCCGGTCGCCTGCCGGGCCTGTATTGCATCCAGACCGATGCTGCCGGGGAGCGTCGCTTCCTTTACTGGCGTAACGAAGCCGCTGTGCGCGACTGCTTCACCACGCCGGCGGCCGCGCCGATTCTGGCGGCGCTGCCGGATTACGACGTGCTGTATTTCAGCGGTATCACGCTGGCGGTGCTCGGCGTTCAGGGTCGGGAGAGACTGATCGAGACCTTGATCCAAGCCCGCCAGCGTGACGCGCGGATCGTTTTCGACAACAACTATCGGCCACGCTTGTGGGCTTCAGTGGAGGTGGCGCGAGCGGCGTATCGCAGCGTGTTGCCCCATGTCGATCTGGCGTTGCTGACGGTGGACGACGAGCAGGCGCTGTTCCATTTCGAGGACTGTGATGCGGTGTTTGCAGCGTACGCGCAGATCGGTACGCCGGAAGTGGTGCTCAAGCGTGGTGCCGAAGCCTGTCTGATCCGTTGTGACGGGGAAGCGTTCGAAGTGCCGGCACAGAAGGTCGAGAAGGTAGTGGACACCACGGCGGCGGGGGATTCGTTCAGTGCGGCTTATCTGGCGAGTCGCTTGCTTGGGGGGAGCCCGATAGAAGCGGCGCAGGCCGGGCATCTGTTAGCGAGCCAGGTGATTCAAGTGCCTGGAGCGCTGATCCCGAGATAAGTGGCGGATGGCCGATTGCTGCGCAATCGGTCCGCGGGCAAGCCAGACCTTCAGTCGCGGTAAAACACCTGCACCAAGTGATAGCCGAACTTGCTCTTGATCGGCCCGTGCACCGTGCGCAGCGGTTTCTTGAAGATCACCGCGTCGATCGCGCCGACCATCTGCCCTGGCCGCACTTCACCCAGATCGCCGCCGCGCTTGCCGGACGGGCAGGTGGAAAATTTCTTCGCCAGCACATCGAACGCTTCACCGTTGGCGATGCGTTGTTTGAGTTTTTCAGCCTCATCGGCAGTCTTGACCAGAATGTGGCGGGCTTGGGCTTTCATCGTGCAATACCTGTAGCGGGGTGACGGCGGGGCGCGGATTATGCCTCAAGTCACGGGGTTTGGCTGAGCATCGTGCGGATCTTGCCGGCCAGTTGCTCGATGGAAAACGGCTTGGCTACCATGTCCATGCCGTCCTCGAGGAAGCCCTGACGCTCGGCGGCTTTCTGCGCGTAACCGGTCATGAACAACACTTTGAGCCCCGGACGATGCTGACGGGCGATCTCCGCCAATTGCCGGCCGTTCATGCCCGGCAGACCGACATCCGTCACCAGCAGGTCAACCCGCAGGTCGGATTCGAGCAATGGCAAGGCACCCTTGGCGTCTTCGGCTTCATGGGCGCGATAACCCAGCTCCTTGAGCAGGTCCATGACCAGCATGCGCACCGCCGGATCGTCCTCGACCACCACCACGGTTTCGCCGGTTGCGACAGCCGGGGTCTCGGTGACCGTTTCGATGACTGGCCGCTCCGGTTCCAGTGCATACAAACGGGGCAGGTAAAGGCGCACGCAGGTGCCCTGACCCGGCAGGCTGTCGAGGCTGACGTGCCCACCCGATTGCTGGGCAAAGCCGTAAATCATCGACAACCCGAGCCCGGTGCCCTGGCCGATCGGTTTGGTGGTGAAGAACGGATCGAACGCCTTGGAACGTACCGAGGGCGTCATGCCGGTGCCGTTGTCGCTCACCGCGAGCATCAGGTAATCCCCGGCCTTGACCGGTTCGAGGGTGGTGATGTCGTTGCCGTCGAGGTAGACGTTGGCCGTTTCGATCAGCAGTTCGCCGCCGTCGGGCATGGCATCGCGGGCGTTGATCACCAGGTTGAGCAGGGCGTTTTCCAGTTGGCTGACATCGGTGCTGACCGGCCAGACGTTGTCGGCCAGGCGCAACCTGAGCTCGATCGGATCACCTTTGGTGCGGCGGATCAGGTCTTCCAGCGAGTGGATCAACTCGTTGACGTCGAGGGTCTTGCGATCCAGCGACTGACGCCGGGAGAACGCCAGCAGGCGGTGGGTCAGCGCCGCTGCGCGGTTGGCCGAGGACACGGCTGCGTCGGTGAAGCGGCCGATCTCATCGGCGCGGCCACTGGCGATGTAGCGCTGCATCAGGTCGAGGCTGCCGATGATCCCGGTCAGCATGTTGTTGAAGTCATGGGCGATGCCGCCGGTGAGCTGGCCGACCGCTTCCATTTTCTGCGCGTGGCGCAAGGCATCTTCGGCGCGTTCGCGTTCGAACATTTCGTTCTGCAAACGCTGGTTGGCCTGGGCCAGTTGCTCGGTGCGTGCACTCACGCGCTCCTCAAGGGTTTCATTGAGATTGCGCAGGGCTTCTTCGGTCTTTTTACGTTCGGTCTCGTCGATCACGAAGATATAGAAACCGTTTACCGCGCCGTCCGCGCCGTGACGCGGCAGGTAATTCATCAGGGCATGGCGCTGGCTGCCGTCGCGGTGTGGGGTGTACAGGCTGAACGAGCAGGAGCGGCCGGCCAGGGCTTCGGCGATGTACGGCGCCCGCAGGAAATAGGCCTCTTCGCCGATCACTTCGCGGATCGTGCGACCGTACAGCTCCTGCGGGGTCAGCCCGTACCAGTCCAGGTAGGCGGCGTTGTTCAGGCGAAAGCGTTCTTCGTGGTCGACGTAGCTTATCAGGATCGGCATGGCGTTGATGATCAGTTGCAGCTCGGTCTGGCTCTGTCGCAGCGCCTGCTCGGTGTGCTTGCGCTCGGTCAGGTCCAGCGCCGCGCCGAGGAAACGCATCGGCCGTCCGTGATGATCCTTGTAGCAGCGTCCCCGGGCGAACACCCAGCGCACTTCGCCATCGGCTTGCAGCAGGCGATATTCCTCGGCGTATTCGGTGCCATGGGTGATGCAGTGTTTGATGCTGCGGGCGATCAGTGCGCGGTCTTCAGGGTGCACGCCTTGCAGGTATTCACTGATCGGCAACTGACTGGCCATTGCCGGATCGACACCATGCGATTGGGCAAAATGCGCGTCGGCGATGAAACGGTCCTGGCCGATATCCCAGTCCCAGGTGCCAACCGCGTCGGTAGCCGCCAGTGCCAGTTGCAGCCGTTCTTCGGTCTGTTTTTGCGCCTTGAGGCTTTCTTCGGAACGCTGCTTGAGTTCCAGTGCGATGCGTCGGCGTTCGTTGGTTTCGATGGCGGTAACCAGAATCCCGGCCACTTGCGCGCTTTCATCGCGGATCGGGCTGTAGGTCAAGTCGAGCCAGAAATCGGAATCCTTGCCGTCCCGTTGCAGGGTGAAGCGGCGTTCGCTGTAGGTTCGTACCTGGCCTTGTAGGACGGCGCTGTAAATCGGGTCGGTAAAGTCTCGAAGTTCCGGCCATATCTGGTGCGCCGGCTGTCCGAAAGCGTGCGGATGCTTGTTGCCGGCCAGCACCGCGAAGCCGTTGTTGTAGATCTGGGTGAGCTGCGGGCCCCACAACAGCAGCATTGGCATCGGCGAGTGAATCACGATATCCACCGCGGTGCGCAGGCTCTGCGGCCAGGTATCGGCGCTGCCGAGCGGACTGCGGTTCCAGTCGGTTCGGGCGATCAAGGTCTGGGCGTCGTTGGTGTTCGGTACAGCGTTCATCACATCAATCCTGGGCGTCGGTCGGTGAGGCGGCGTCTACTATCCTAGTGCGGTAGACGCTGTAAGGCCCGTCGCGTCACGACGCACGGTCTTAAGTTCATTGAAAGCTTCGCAGGTGCTTTTGGCCATGGAAATCGACGCATTGCTCAAACAATTGGCGAGCCGTCACGGTTCGGATCTGTTCCTGTCCACGGGCGCACCGCCGAGTGCGCGGTTTGACGGCGTGCTGATGCCCCTGAGCGAACATCCGTTCAAGCCAGGCGAAGTGGCGACTGTAGCCGCTTCCCTGATGGACGCCGAGCAGCGCCGGGAGTTCGACCGGGATCTGGAAATGAACCTGGCGATTTCCCGTACCGGGATCGGCCGCTTTCGGGTCAACATCTTCAAGCAGCGCAACGACGTTTCGATCGTGATCCGCAACGTCAAACTCGACATTCCCCGGTTCGAAGACCTGAAGCTACCGTCGGTATTGCTCGAATCGGTGATGCTCAAGCAAGGCCTGATCCTGTTCGTCGGCGCCACCGACTCGGGAAAGTCCACGTCGCTGGCGGCGCTGATCGACCATCGTAATCGCCACAGCAGCGGGCACATCATCACCATCGAGGATCCGGTGGAATACATCCATCGCCACAAAAAATCGATCATCAACCAGCGAGAAGTCGGGGTCGATACCCGCAGCTTTCACGCTGCGCTCAAGAACACTCTGCGCCAGGCACCAGACGTGGTGCTGATTGGGGAGATCCGTGATCGCGAGACCATGGAGCATGCGCTGGCCTTCGCCGAAACCGGGCATCTGGTGTTGTCGACGTTGCACGCCAACAACGCCAATCAGGCGCTGGACCGGATCATCAATTTCTTCCCCGAAGAGCGTCGGCCGCAATTGCTGCATGCCTTGGGCAACCACCTCAAGGCGTTCGTCTCCCAGCGTCTGGTGCGAACCCGGGACGGTCAGCGACGGGCCGCCGCCGAGGTGATGCTCGGTACGCCGACGATTGCCGACCTGATCCGGCGCAATGACTTTGGCGAGCTGAAAACCATCATGGAAAAATCGGCGGAACTGGGCATGCAGACCTTTGACGCTGCACTGTTCGCGCTGGTAGCAGAAGGGGTGATCGATGAAGACGAAGCCCTGAAAAACGCAGATTCGGTGAATAACCTGCGCCTGCGCCTGAAGCTGCATGCCGACACCATGCCGTCCCCACCGCCATCGACCGGCGAGTGGGGACTGATGGACTGACAGGCTTCAGTCGCGAAGTTCGACCCGATTGCGAAACTGCTCAAGCGCTTGCGGATTGGCCAGCGCATCGGTGTTTTTCACCGGCTCGCCGTGCACCACATTGCGTACGGCCAGCTCCACCACTTTGCCGCTGATGGTGCGCGGAATATCGGTGACCGCGACAATCTTCGCCGGTACATGGCGCGGTGTGGTGTTGGCGCGGATCACCTGGCGGATCTGCTGTTGCAGTGCCTCGTCCAGCGTTACGCCGTCCTTGAGGCGCACGAACAGCACCACCCGGACGTCGTCCTGCCACTGCTGGCCGATGGCAACGCTGTCCAGCACTTGCGGGACTTTTTCCACCTGGCGGTAGATTTCCGCTGTGCCGATGCGCACGCCGCCGGGATTGAGCACAGCATCGGAGCGGCCGTGGATCAGCATTCCGCCGTGGGGCAGTTGCTCGGCATAGTCACCCTGGGCCCAGACGCCGGGGAACTGGCTGAAATAGGATTTGCGCAACTTTTCGCCGTCGGGATCGTTCCAGAGTCCGACAGGCATGGCGGGAAATGGCCGGGTGCACACCAGCTCGCCTTTTTCGCCAATCACCGATTGCCCGGCGTCGTTCCACACCTCGACCGCCATGCCCAGGCTCTTGCCCATGATTTCGCCCCGGCGGACTGCGGACATCGGGTTGCCGTTGACGAAGCAGGACACGATGTCCGTGCCGCCGGACATCGAGGACAGGCAAACGTCTGGTTTGAAGTCGCGATAGACGAAGTCATAACTCTGCGGCGACAGCGCGGAACCGGTACAGAGCAAGGTTTTCAGGCTGCTAAAGTCATGGCTTTCACGCGGTTTGATGCCGCTGCTTTCCAGGGTCGCAAGGAATTTCGGGCTGGTGCCGAATACGCTGACCTGCTCGTCGTCGAGCAGCTCCAGCAACCGCTCGTTGTCCGGGTAAAACGGTGAACCGTCATACAGCACCACCGCGCTGCCGACCGCCAGTGCCGAGACCAGCCAGTTCCACATCATCCAGCCGCAGGTGGTGTAGTAGAACAAGCGGTCGCCGGGGCCCAGGTCGACATGCAGCCCGTGTTCCTTGGCGTGTTGCAGCAACACGCCGCCGGTGCTGTGAACGATGCATTTCGGCACGCCGGTGGTGCCGCTGGAATACAGCACGTACAGCGGATGATCGAAGGGCACCGGGACGAACTGCGGTTCATCGCCCGGTTCGTAGAAGTCGTCCCACAGCGTGACGTTGGCGGGTGTCCGGTAATCCGTGGCATGGGCGTGAGGACGTGCGTAAGGCACGATGACCAGCTGTTGCAAGGACGGTAGTTGTTCGAGGATTTCGTTGATCTTGACGGTCTGGTCGATCTCTTTGCCGGCGTAACGGTAACCGGCGCAGGTGATGAGCACCTTCGGTTCGATCTGGCCGAAGCGGTCGATCACGCCGTGTGTGCCGAAGTCCGGTGAGGAGCATGACCAGATCGCTCCGAGGCTGGTGGTGGCGAGCATCGCCACCAGGGTTTGCCAAGTGTTGGGCATACAGGCCGCAACCCGGTCGCCGAGCACGACGCCGGCCGCTTGCAGGCTGGCCTGGAAGCCGGCGACTTGCTGGGCCAGTTCGGCCCAGGTCAGCAGTTCACGCTGGCCGTTTTCCCCGATAGCGATCACGGCGATGGCATCGTCGCGGCGGCTCAGCAGGTGTTCGGCAAAATTCAGGGTGGCGCCGGGAAACCACTCGGCACCTGGCATCTTCAGGCCTTCGCGCAGGACCGCGTCGGGTTGGGTGTGAAAACAGATACCGAAGAAATCGACGATCGCCTGCCAGAACGCTTCACGCTGGTCGATGGACCATTGATGCAGGGCGGGGTAGTCGTCGAGGTGCAGATGATGGCGCTGATTGATGAAGCGCCGAAAACCGTCCATGCGGGACCGGGCAATGCGTTTGGCATCGGGTTGCCAGAGGATGTCGGACATGGTTTGCCTCTTATTGTTTGTCAGAAAGCTCCCACCGCAAAGTGGGAGCAATCAGTTGCAAGCTTACTGCGCCAGCCATCCGCCATCGATGTTCCACGCGGCGCCTCGTACCTGGCTGCCGGCCTCGCTGCACAGAAACAGCACCAGTTCACCCAGATGCGCCGGTGTGACGAATTCCAGCGATGGCTGTTTCTCGGCCAGCAGATCGTGCTGCGCCTGTTGCGGGTCGACACCCTTGGCCGCGCGATCGTCGATCTGTTTCTGCACCAGCGGCGTCAGCACCCAGCCCGGGCAGATCGCGTTGCAGGTGACGTTGCTGGCGGCGGTTTCCAGGCCGACCACTTTGGTCAGGCCGATCACCCCATGCTTGGCCGCCACATACGCCGCCTTGCCGGTGGAGCCGACCAGACCGTGTACCGAGGCGATGTTGACGATCCGCCCCCAGCCCTTGGCACGCATGCCCGGCAGGCTCAGGCGAGTGCTGTGAAACACAGACGAGAGGTTGATGGCGATGATCGAGTCCCAGCGCTCCACAGGGAACTCTTCAACCGCTGCGACATGCTGGATGCCTGCGTTGTTGACCAGAATGTCCACGCCACCGAATTCGCGTTCGGCGTAGGCGATCATGTCGGCGATCTGCGCCGGGTCGCTGACGTCTGCCGGGTGATGGCCGACCTTGCCGCCGAACTGTTCGACTTCGGCGATCACCTTCGACGCATCGCCAAAGCCGTTGAGGATCAGGTTGGCGCCGGCCTTGGCCAGCGTCAGGGCGATGCCCAGCCCTATACCGCTGGTGGAGCCGGTGACCAGTGCGGTCTTGCCAGAAAGAGTCGTCATCAATACCTCACACAATGCCGGTGGCGTAGAAAGTGCCGATCACCACGAAAACTGCCAGTGTCTTGATCAGCGTAATACAGAAAATGTCCTTGTAGGCCTCACGATGGGTCAGGCCGGTGACAGCGAGCAGGGTAATCACCGCGCCGTTGTGCGGCAGGGTGTCCATGCCGCCGCTGGCCATGGCGGCCACCCGGTGCAGCACTTCCAGCGGAATGTTGGCGGCGTGGGCGGCGCTGATGAATTGTTCGGACATCGCCGCGAGCGCGATGCTCATGCCCCCCGAGGCGGAGCCGGTGATACCGGCCAGCAGGGTCACGGTGACCGCTTCGTTGACCAGCGGATTGGGAATGCTCTTGAGCCAGTCAGCCAGCACCAGAAAACCCGGCAATGAGGCAATGACCGCACCGAAACCGTATTCGGACGCGGTGTTCATCGCTGCCAGTAATGCGCCGCTGACTGCACTTTTGCTGCCCTCGGCGAGCTTGCTTTTGATCGCCTTGAAACCGAATGCCAGCACCATCAGGATGCCCACCAGCAAAGCAGCCTGCACCGCCCAGATCGCCGTGAGTTTGGCGATTTCAGTGGTAACCGGTGCAGCCATGCCGGGTAGCGCGAGGCTGTGGGTCTTGCCGTACCACTGCGGAATCCACTGGGTAAACAACAGGTTCATGATGCCCACCGCCAGCAGCGGTGAGAGGGCGATCCACGGGTTGGGCAGTTTCAGGTCTTCGGCGGTTTCCGGTTCGTTGCGCAGTTCGGTGCCATAGCCTTCGCCGGCGCGCTGGGCCTTGTTGCGTTGGCGCTGGAGGAACAGCATGCCGGCGCAGAACACGAAAATCGTGCCGATCACACCCAGCCACGGCGCCGCCCACGCGGTGGTGTTGAAAAAGGTGCTGGGGATGATGTTCTGGATCTGCGGCGTGCCGGGCAGGGCGTCCATGGTGAACGAAAACGCGCCGAGGGCGATGGTCGCGGGAATCAGGCGCTTGGGGATGTTGCTCTGGCGGAACATCTCTGCAGCGAACGGATACACCGCAAACACCACCACGAACAGCGACACGCCGCCGTAGGTCAGCAGGGCGCAGACCAGCACGATCACCAGCATCGCCTGGCGCGTGCCGAGGAGACGAATCGCTGCGGCAACAATCGAGCGGGAGAAACCCGAGAGCTCGATCAACTTGCCGAACACGGCGCCAAGCAGGAAGACCGGGAAATACAGTTTGATGAAACCGACCATCTTCTCCATGAACACCCCGGTGAAGGCAGGGGCGACGGCGGACGGGTCGGTGAGCAGGACGGCGCCGAGGGCGGCGATCGGGGCAAAGAGGATAACGCTGTAGCCACGGTAGGCCGCGAGCATCAGCAGCGCGAGGGCTGCCAAGGCGATGATCACACTCATGGTGTGCTCCTTCGATTGTTATTTTTGTGGGTGGAACAGGTGCAGGAAGGGGCTTTAGCGAGAACTGTGCCAGATGATTAAGTTATTGAAATAAAAGGAATTAGTTTGATTTGTGGCGGCGATTTTTAGGGTTTTGTCTCGGTTTGGAGACTTCTATGACTGAGAGGACGCTTTCGCGGGCAAGCCCGCTCCCACAGTTGAACGCATTCCTCTGTGGGAGCGGGCTTGCTCGCGAAGTTTTTGCTGCAGTCTTGATTTGGAGAATGCTGTCTCTCTATTGAGACTCGGCAATCCCCAGCGCAATCATCTTCTTGTATAGCGTGGAGCGTCCTAGCCCGAGCCGCTCAGCCGCCTCGATCACCTTGCCCCCGCATTGCGCGAGGGTGGATTGAATCAATTGCCGGTCAAACCGCTCGCGAGCCTGACTGAAGGTCTCGTTGATTGCCGGCGCTGACAGAGGCGCCACCGTTCGATCAACCGGTGTAAACGTGCCAATCGCTGCACGAATGTCATCCGCCGTCAGCATCAAGTCATCACTGAGCAATGCCGCACGCTCCAGCACATTGCGCAACTCACGGATATTTCCCGGCCAGGCATGCCGACCCAGCAGCTCCAGTGCTTCGTGGTTGAGTTCATGCTGGCTGCGCAACTCTTCGAGAATCGCTTCACTGAGCGCCGGCAGATCATCCAGCCGCTCTCGCAGAGGCGGTACCTGAATCGGCAGCACGTTGAGGCGGTAATACAAATCCGCGCGGAACTCGCCACGCTTGATCGCCGCCTCCAGATCCGTCGAGGTGGCGGCAATCACCCGCACATCGCTCTGGATCACGTCGTTGGAGCCTACAGGCTCGAATTCCTTTTCCTGCAACACCCGCAGCAATTTGCTTTGCAGAGGCAGCGGCATATCGCCGATCTCGTCGAGAAACAACGTGCCGCCCTGAGCGATCTGCAACTTCCCGGTTCGACCCTTGCGGTCGGCGCCGGTGAAGGCACCGGGCGCGGTGCCGAAGAATTCGGCTTCGAGCAGTGCTTCGGGAATCGCCGCGCTGTTAATGCTGACGAACGCCTTGTGGGCCCGAGGCGAAGCGCCGTGGATGGCCTGCGCCAGCAACTCCTTGCCGCTGCCCGTCTCGCCCAGCAACAGAACCGGCGACTCGGCACTGGCGCTGCGCCGGGCACGGCGTTTGACCTCCAGACTCGCAGCACTGGTGCCGATGAAGTGGGCAAAGTTGTATTTGGTCTGCCGGGCGCGCAGCAGCGAACGGGTCGAAGCCAGTTCTTCCTGCATGCTCAGGTAGCGCTTGAGCATCGGCGACAGCGTGCGCAGTTCGTCGAACAGGGCGAAGCCGATGGCGCCGATCACCGCTCCAGCGTCGTCGTGGATCGGCAGGCGCATCACCACCAGCGGTTCTTTTGGCGTGTCCTGCATGTCCAGCAGAATCGGTCGCCCGGTGCGCACCACTTCACGCAGCAGACTGCCGGGGATCACGCTTTCGCAAGGCTTGCCGATGGCCCCGGCGGCGGAGTCGAGCCCGAAGCGCCGCGCATAGCGCTCATTCATCCAGACGATGTTGGCGTCGCGGTCGACAATCACCGTGCCCTCACTGGATTGCTCGATGATCTCGAACAACGAACGGATCGCCAGGGTGCGGACCCGTTGGTAATCCTTGAGGCTGTCAGTGGTGTTCATGGCGGCGTCCATTGGCGGAAGTCAGGTGGCGCGATTATGCCTATCCTGGATGCGCCGCCGCCAACAGCTCTTTGGTATAGGGATGCTGCGGCGAGTCGAACACCTCATGGCTGGCGCCGCGTTCGACCACTTTGCCGTCCTTGATCACGATCATGTCGTGGGCCAGCGCCCGCACCACTGCCAGATCGTGGCTGATGAACAGGTAGGTCAGGCCGTGTTTTTCCTGAAGCTGGCGGAGCAGGGCGACGACCTGTTTCTGCACGGTGCGATCCAGTGCCGAGGTCGGCTCGTCGAGCAGGATCAGCGCCGGTTTGAGTACCAGCGCCCGGGCAATCGCAATGCGCTGACGCTGGCCGCCGGAAAACTCGTGGGGGTAGCGATGACGGCTTTCGGGGTCGAGGCCGACTTCCCTGAGCACACGGATCACCTGGTCATCGCACTCCTCAGCCGTTGACTTGCAATGCACCTCCAGCCCTTCGCTGATGATCTGCGCCACGGACATGCGCGGGCTGAGGCTGCCGAATGGATCCTGAAAGACGACCTGCATCTGTCGACGCCACGGGCGCAATTGTTTTTGATTGAGGCCATCGAGAGACTGGCCCTGAAAGCGGATGCTGCCTTCGGAATCGAGCAGGCGCAGGATGGCCTGGCCCAGTGTCGACTTGCCCGAGCCGGACTCGCCGACGATGCCCAGAGTCTTGCCTCGCTGGATATTCAAGCTGATGCCATCCACGGCGCGCAGCAATTGTTTGCGTTGGAACAGACCGCCGCCGACCGCGAAGTCGACCCGCAGATCTTCAACTTCCAGCACATTTTCACGCTCGTCCCGGGGCAAGGCTTCGCCTTCGGGCTCAGCGTTGAGCAACACGCAGCTGTACGGGTGTTTAGGCTCGGTGAACAAAGTTTCGCATGGCGCCTGCTCGACGATTTCCCCGGCCTTCATCACGCACACCCGCTGGGCGATGCTGCGCACCAGATTGAGGTCGTGGCTGATGAGCAGCAGCGCCATGCCAAGGCGTTGTTGCAGGGATTTGAGCAGCACCAGGATCTTGCGCTGCACGGTGACGTCGAGGGCCGTGGTCGGTTCGTCGGCGATCAACAGTTCCGGTTCGCAGGCCAGGGCCATGGCGATCATGATCCGCTGTCGCTGGCCGCCGGACAATTGATGGGGGTAGGCCTTCAACCGTTCTTCCGGCTTCTGGATACCCACCAGTTCGAGCAGTTCGAGAATGCGTTTCCGGGCCTCTTTGCCGCCGAGACCTCGGTGCAGCAGGAGGGTTTCGCCGATCTGCTTTTCGATGGTGTGCAGCGGATTGAGTGAAGTCATCGGCTCCTGGAAGATCATGGCGATGCGGTTGCCCCGCAAGTCGCGCAAGGTCTTGGGATCAGCTCCCACCAGCTCCTGGCCGCGATAGCGAATACTGCCGGTGGTGGCGGCTTCGCTGTCGGGGAGCAGTTGCAGGATCGAGTGGGCTGTCACCGACTTGCCCGACCCTGACTCGCCGACCAGTGCCAGACACTCGCCGGGGCGGATGTCGAGACACAGGTTGCGCACCACGGTCTGGCCATTGAAGGCGACGCTGAGGTCACGGATTTCGATCAGGTTGTCAGTCATGTCAAGTATCCGTTCATGAGCGCGGGTCAAAGGCATCGCGCAACGCTTCGCCGATGAATACCAGCAAGGACAGAATCAGCGCGAGGGTGAAGAATGCGGTCAATCCCAGCCATGGTGCTTGCAGGTTCTGTTTGCCCTGGCCGATCAACTCGCCCAGCGATGCGCTGCCGGCGGGCATGCCGAAACCCAGGAAATCCAGCGCCGTCAGGGTGGAAATCGCCCCGGTGAGAATGAACGGCAGGTAACTCAACGTGGCATTCATTGCGTTGGGCAGGATGTGCCGGAAGATCACCTTGCGGTCGGTCAGGCCCAATGCCCGCGCAGCCTTGACGTATTCGAGGTTGCGCCCGCGCAGGAACTCGGCCCGTACCACGTCCACCAGCGCGAGCCAGGAAAACAGTGCCATGATCCCCAGCAGCCACCAGAAGTTCGGTTCGACAAAACCCGAAAGAATGATCAACAGATACAGCACCGGCAGTCCCGACCAGACTTCGAGCAGACGCTGACCGAGCAAGTCGATCCAGCCGCCGTAATAGCCTTGCAGGGCGCCGGCCGCGATGCCGATCAGGGCGCTGACAAAGGTCAGCATCAGGGCGAACAGGATCGACACCCGCGCACCGAAAATCACCCGTGCCAGCACGTCCCGCGCCTGATCGTCGGTGCCCAGCCAGTTGACCGAAGTCGGTGGGCTTGGCGCCGGTTTGTTGAGGTCGTAATTCGGTGTGTCGTCACTGAACGGGATCGGCGGAAACAGCAGCCAGCCACCGTCCTTGTGGATCAGGTTCTGGACATAGTCGCTGCGGTAATCGGCCTGGAAGGGCAGTTGGCCGCCGAACTCCTGTTCAGTGTGGCGCTTGAACACCGGGAAATACCATTGACCCTGATAGCTGACGACCAAGGGTTTGTCGTTGGCGATCAGTTCGCCACCGAGGCTGATCACGAACAGACCAATGAACAGCCACAGCGACCACCAGCCCCGACGGTTTTTCTTGAAACGTTCGAAGCGGCGACGGCCCAGAGGCGAGAGCTTGAACATCAGGCGTTCCTCGCGGCGAAGTCGATGCGTGGGTCGACCAGCGTGTAGCACAGGTCGCCGATCAGTTTTATCAGGAGGCCGAACAGGGTGAAGATGAACAGCGAGCCGAACACGACCGGGTAGTCGCGCGAGACCGCCGCTTCGTAGCTCATTCGCCCGAGGCCGTCGAGGGAGAAAATCACTTCGATCAGCAACGAACCGGCGAAAAACACGCTGATGAACGCCTGGGGAATACCCGATACCACCAGCAGCATTGCGTTTCGGAACACATGACCGTACAGCACCCGACGTTCGCTCAGGCCTTTGGCGCGAGCGGTGACCACGTACTGACGGGTGATTTCATTGAGGAACGAGTTCTTGGTGAGGATGGTCAGGGTCGCGAAGCCACCGATCACCAATGCGGTCACTGGTAAAACAAGGTGCCAGAAATAGTCGGCAATCTTGCCCAGCGTCGACAGTGATTCGAAGTTGTCCGAGACGAGTCCGCGCACGGGAAACCAGTTCAGCGACGTGCCGCCGGCAAACACCACAATCAGGAACATCGCGAATAGAAACGCCGGCATCGCGTAACCGATGATGATCGCCGTACTGCTCCAGATATCGAAATGACTGCCGTGGTGCACCGCTTTACGAATGCCCAGCGGGATCGACACCAGATAGGTGATCAGCGTCGCCCACAGCCCGAGGGAAATGGTCACCGGCATTTTTTGCAGGATCAGGTCGGTGACCGTGGCACCGCGGAAGAAACTCTTGCCGAAATCCAGCTGCGCGTAATTCTTGAGCATCAGCCACAGGCGTTCAGGGGCGGGCTTGTCGAAGCCGTACTGTTTTTCGATGTCCTTGATCAGTTGCGGATCGAGGCCGCGGCTGGCGCGGGAAGTGCCGCTCATGGTCTCGCTCGCGCCGCCGCCGACACTGGCACCGCCTATGCCTTGCAAGTGGGCGATGGCCTGTTCCACCGGACCACCCGGTGCGGCCTGGATGATCACGAAGTTCACCAGCAGGATGATCACCAGCGTCGGGATGATCAGCAGCAGGCGCCGCAGTATGTAAGCCCACATCAGTGCGGCCCTCCGGGTCTGCCACGGCTGATCTTCTCGGCCGTCATCTGCTGGTTGGTCAGCGGCGTGCTGCTCATTTCCCACCAGCTCTCGATCGCTTCGTCATTGCTCGCCTGCACGGTCGGGATGCCGAAGCGGTTCCACCACACGGTCGAGGTGCCCGGCGGGTAATAATTGGGAATCCAGTAGTAGTTCCATTGCAGCACGCGATCCAGCGCGTGGGCGTAGTGCAGCATGTCCGTCTGGGTCGAGGCACGGATCAGGCCGTTGATCAAGGTATCGACCGCCGGGTTCTTCAGCACCATGTAATTGTTGGCGCCGGGATCGTTGGCCGAAGCGGACCCGAAGTAATTGAGCAACTCACCGCCGGGAGACGTGGTGACTGGGTAACCGGTGACGATCATGTCGTAGTCGCGGCTCATCAGCCGATTGACGTATTGCGAGGAATCGATGCGGCGGATGTCGAGATTGATGCCGATCTGTTTCAAGGTGCGTTTGTAGGGCAGCAGCAATCGGTCCATGCCATTCTGGCTGACCAGGAAGGTGAAACTCAACGGCTCGCCCTGAGCATTGACCAATTGGTCGCCGTCGGGTTTCCAGCCCGCCTGTTCCAGCAATTCCAGTGCCTGCAGCTGCTTGTCACGGATCAGGCCGCTGCCGTCGGTTTTCGGCGCCTCGAAGACCTTCGTGAATACCTCGTCCGGGATTTGCCCGCGCAGCGGTTCAAGGATCTTCAGTTCGGCGGCGTCCGGCAGTTCACTGGCCGCGAGGGCGCTGTTGGAAAAATAACTCTGCTGGCGGATGTACATGTTGCGCATCATCTGCCGGTTGCTCCATTCGAAATCCCAGAGCATGGCCAGGGCCTGGCGTACGCGGCGGTCCTGGAACATCGGCTTTTGCAGGTTGAACACGAAACCCTGGGCCGACTGCGGCGCTTCGGTGGCCAGATGAGCCTTCTGCAGACGACCGTCGCTCAGGGCCGGGCTGTCGTAGCCGATGGAGTAGCCAGTGGCGGAGAACTCACGGTTGTAGTCGTAGGCACCGCCGCGCAGGACCTGGCGGGCGACATCTGTGTCGCCGAAGTACTCGATGCTGAAGTGATCGAAGTTGTACAGACCACGGCTGACCGGCAGGTCCTTGCCCCACCAGTCGGGATTGCGTTCAAAGGTGATGCTGCGTCCGGAATCGACCTTGCCGACCCGATACGGACCGCTGCCCAGCGGTGGTTCATAGCCGCCACCTCCGGCGAAATCCCGGGTCTTCCACCAGTGCTCGGGAAAGACCGGCAACGTGGCGATGTCCAGTGGCAGGGTTCGATTTTCGTTGCTCTTGAAATCGAAACGCACGGTCAGGGGCGCTTCTATTGCGACGCCTTTGACGTCGGCGAACTGAGTGCGATAACGCAGGCTGCCCTGGGTCATCAGCAATTCGTAGGTGTAGCGCACGTCTTCGGCAGTAATCGGCTTGCCGTCGGCGAAGCGTGCCTTGGGGTTGATGAAAAAGCGCAGGGACAGACCGTCCTCGGAGCGTTCCATTTTCTCCGCCACCAGTCCGTAAACGGTGTAGGGCTCGTCCATTGAACGCTGGGCCAGCGGGGAGTACAGCAGGCCGTCGATCTGGGTGACGCCGATGCCTTTGTCGATGTACGGCAGAAGATGGTCGAAGTGACCGATCTCGATCGCCGAACGGCGCATCGTACCGCCCTTTGGCGCGTGGGGATTGGTGTAGTCGAAATGGCTGAAATTTGCCGGGTACTTCGCCGGCTCGCCATACACGGTCAATGCATGTTGCGGTGCAGCGTTCACCCCGGTGGCGCCCATCAGCAGAGCCACGGCGGTGAACATCAAGGTGGAGAAAGCCAGTCGCATTGTCAGCCTTAAAGCCGGGTGAACGATAAGCGCAATTTGTACGCGAGCGCAGTGCTGATCGCCAGCCGCGAGGTGTAACCAAAACACAACGGCCCGCCATCAGGCGGGCCGTTGCACAGCAGGACGGTGAGGGGTCAGTCCTGACGGCTGGTAACTTCCAGCAGGTGATAACCGAATTGAGTCTTGACCGGGCCTTGAACGACGTTGATCGGTGCGCTGAACACCACGGTATCGAACTCCTTGACCATCTGGCCCGGGCCGAAGGAGCCCAGGTCGCCGCCCTGGCGGCTGGATGGGCAAGTGGAGTTGGCCTTGGCAACTTCTGCGAAATCTGCACCGGCCTCGATCTGGGCCTTGAGTTCGTTGCACTTGTCTTCGCTGGAAACCAGGATGTGGCGGGCAGTGGCTTTAGCCATGGGAAAATCTCCAATCAAATCAGTAAAGGGTGGAGCCTACCGGATTCAGTGGCCGATTTCTCGGCAAAGTTCCGATTGGTTGTCGGATGCGTTCTCAGAGGTTAGCTGCCTGCAGACGCAAGGCGTGCTCGACATACAACTGGATCGAATCGATTGCTCCGGCTTGCTCGCCTGCGGTTCGACCCAGGCTGCGCAAGTGATCAAATGGATAGTCGGATCGGATCACGGTGCCCAGATGAGAGCTGTTGCGACCGACGAAACCGTCGTTCTGCAAAGGTTCGGTCATGAAGTACTGCGACAGGGCCCGGCAGATGTCCTGCACTGGATCGGGTTTGTGCAGGTTTATTGTCGGCACGACACCACTCCAGGAGTAGTAGCGCACATCATTGACCTGTTCGGCGCCTTGCCCGCCCCAACTCTGCGGCAGGCCTTGCGGGTACTTGTCATTGAAGTCGCCGACACCTTCGGTCGTCAGGGCACTCAATGCGGCCAATGCATGTTGCGGCAGCGCCGTGGTCCCGCTGAGCAAGCACAGGAAGTCGGAAAACACGGTGGCCACATTTTGTGCCACGGCTTCCGGCAGCTTTCCGGGTATCAGTGCCTTGCGCAGGAAATCCGCCAGTTCCGAACCGTGATTCGGCCCGCTGACCGACGTCACGGATGCGACCTTGTTTGGGGCAAGCGCTGCTGCGTAGCGAACAGCCAGTGCACCCTGGCTATGGCCAATCAGGTTGACTTTGGCCGCACCTGTGCCTTTGAGCACGGAGTCGATCTGGCAAAGCAGTTGTCTGCCTCGTACCTCATTGTCGTGAATGGCTGACAAGTGCGGCACGAAGACCTGTACGCCAATGGTCTGCAGAGCCTTTTTTACGTCGTGGAAGAGCTCAAAAGGGCCGATGCGCTCGAATCCGAACAAACCGTGCACCAGGAGGATGGGATAAAGAGTGGTGGTATTTTGTCGCATTTTTCATCCTTGATCGCAGAAGTTCATCGATATTTGCAAGGCACCACTTTAAAGCAGTCGTTGAGCTCTCGATGTATGACCCATCCTCAACCGAAATCGGAAACTGGATCAGCGTGCGCAGGAAATGTCCCTGAAATTTGAAATCCGGATCGGAATATCTGGACATCTTTTGCCTCATCCAATGATTTTTCCCTGCTATTGCCTACCTGCTGTGATGCGGTTGCTACCGCTACGCGGGATGGATGGACGACATCATTTTTCTTGTAGGGCGGGTTGAATAGAGGTTCTTCGACGCAGCAAGCAAGCTGCAGGGGATTTCCATGGAATGGAGCTACGAATGAATATGCAGAACGCACGGGAACCCGCTAAGAGCGATATTGAAGTTATAACGATGATCGACTCACCGTTACACGCCTGCTTGCAGGAACGGCCGGGTTCGTTACCCGCACTCAACCTCGAATCGGTGGAAGGAGATGTTCTGGATCCTTCATTGAACAGGGTTGTCATCCGGATTGCGCCCTATCCCGATATGGCATGCGGTGACAGAGTGACACTGAGTTGGCACGGTCTTGATATCGAGGGGCTTGCGTATCGACGTGAGTTTGTGCGATCGATCAGCGAGGCTCAGTTGGGGAGGGATACTGTATTTGTCATCAGGAGCCCTCACATCGCCGCACTGGACGGTGGTTCACTGGAGGTGTTCTGGACATTGAACAGCGTAAAGTGGGGGTTACCCGTCAGCTCAGTCAGGACTCAACTGAATGTGGGAGACGTTCTATACAGTTTGCTGCCCCCCACGGTTGACGAGGCCGTTGGCGGGCATCTTGATCCGGCACGTGTAAACGAAGGCACCACAATCACTCTCCAGCCATATGCCGGGATGTCGGCCGGTGATCGAGTGGCATTGCTCTGGCAAGGCGCTGCAGAGCATGCCTCATTCCGGGACAGCTTGATCGTCGAACCTTTTGCTGTTGGAGCACCGCTGGTGTTTGGTATCGATCCTCGATTCATCATCCCGCATTCTGGAAGCAAAGTGCTTGTTCGATATGTCATCGAACAAAAGACCGGCGCGTTGCGCGAATCGGGCTCCATGAACATCATCATTGCTCCGTTGGTGCGCGAAGAGCTGTCCGCACCACAAGTGCTTGAAGCACGGGAAGGGACGCTGGACGTACGCGATACCATTGATGGCGTCAGCGTCGTGATCAGCGATGCGCAGGTGGAGGTCGGTGAGCTGGTTTATCTCAAATGCGATGGCGAGTATTTCTTCCATCACGATGATCGGGAAATAACCAGGGCAATGGAGATCGAGCCTCTGGTCTTTATCGTTCCCTATCGCTTCTGGCGCGAACATGTCGGTACGGTTGTTCGAGTGTCCTTTTCGGTCGAGCGACTGGATGATGTCAGTCAAGTATCCGATACGACACTGCTGCGCGTGCAGGGTTGATACAGAGGCCTTCCGGGCATGCACGCTCCGGAAGGCCGGTTTCATTTTCAGGCCCGGGACGGTTTCCGAAGACGCTCCGCAGCGTTGAGCAGCAGACGTTCCGTGGCAGAGAAACCCAGGCAGCCATCCGTTACCGAGACACCGTAGCGCAACGACTCACTCAGCGGTTGGCACCCTTCGAACAAATGTGACTCGATCATCATGCCGACCAGTGAGCGGTCTCCCTGGAGGCGCTGCTTCAGCACATCATTGAAAACGTCCGGCTGTCGCAGTGGGTCTTTGCCACTGTTGGCATGACTGCAGTCGACCATGATCCGGCCCGGAATCTTCAAGCGGCTCAGTTCCGTATGGATTCGGGCAACACTGGCGGAGTCGTAATTCGGTCCTTGATGGCCGCCGCGCAAGACCAGATGCGTGTCTGGATTGCCTGAGGTCGCGATGATTGCGGGATGTCCCTGGCTGTCCACTCCGAAATGACGATGAGGATGTGCGGCCGAGCGCATGGCGTCGACCGCGATGGCTACGCCGCCATCGGTGCCATTCTTGAAACCAACCGGCATGCCCAGCCCGCTGGCCATCTCGCGATGGATCTGTGACTCGGTGGTTCGCGCACCGATGGCCACCCAGCTGAGCAGGTCATCGAAGTAACCGGCAGCCATGGGCTGCAGCAGTTCGGTGGCAACAGGCAAGCCGAGGCGGATCATTTCCAGCATCAGCTCGCGTGACAGTGTCAGGCCGGCGGCCATGTCATCACTGCCATCGAGATGCGGATCGTAAGCCAGGCCTTTCCAACCGACGGTGGTACGGGGTTTTTCGACGTAAGCGCGCATCACCAGCAGCATCTCGTGATGGACGTCATCGGCCAGTCGGGCGAGCTTGCTTGCGTATTCGAGGGCGGATTGCGGGTCGTGAATCGAGCAAGGGCCGACGACGACCAGCAAGCGAGGGTCTTCGCCGTTGAGAATGGCGCGGATCGCCTGGCGGTGACTGGCGACCTGCTGGCTCAAGGCGCTGGCCAGGGGCAATTGCTGTTTGAGTTGCAGCGAACTGGGCAGGCGCAGAGTCAATGCTTCGTTGGCTGGGTTCAGGGTGGACAGTGGCAGAGCAGAAACGGACGAGTTCATATTCGATTTTCCTGGGCTGGTCGCGGGGCTTTCCCGCCGACTCGGCCCTATTGGGGTGTTCGACAGTTGGCCGGATTGGCTACTTTTGTTGGCTTGCCACCTGTGGGTGACCGATCGGAGGCGGCAGGCTGTCCCGAGCGGAGGCTGCTAAATCGCCAGGCGGTAAAGGTGTCGTAGCGGTAATAAGTGGCGTAGTTCATGTGGCAATTCCTCAATTTGTCTGGTGTGTCGCTGAAAATTCGGGGTCCGAAAAAACAAAACCCCCGGTCGGGAGGCCGACCGGGGGTTGAGATTTCTCTGGTAGGCGACCCGTTTGTATGGGCGCCGGTTGGGTATCAGGCGCGCCAGTGGCTAAACCAATACCCAAAATAAAAGCTGGCAGGAGCACAGGCGCCGTTCACGCGGGCAGCAGCAACCGAGCGCAGGGCGCGGGTGTCAGGCAGCTGTACGATGGCGTTGAACATGATGTGTCTCCGATGAATGCGCCGAGCTTACTAGAGCCCGGGGCGCGTCAGCAATCAGAAAATGCTATCGAAGTTCAAAGAGCGTTTCTATGGCTTGAGCCTTCGGTCATGTGTGACACACTCTGCCTCTTTTTCAGCGATTCAGGGCAGAGTCGCGTTGGCGCCGACATCGCGGGAGAAGTCAGTTCATGAGTGAAGGGGACGAGCAGACAGGTTTTCATTTGCGGCAGTCAACGACCGATGACCTGTCATTTGCGCGAGAAATCACTTGCCGGAACATGCTCCGCTACTACATGAACTACGATTTGCTATGGCAGGACGATGCATTCGATATGGCCTGGGCCGGTCGCGAAAACTGGTTGATCGTGTGCGGTACTACTCCTGCAGGCTATTTCAGCCTGAGTCGTGATGCGCGAGCCTTGTATATTCGTGAGCTGCAGGTCTGTGAGGCGTTTCAAAGGCGAGGGGCAGGTTCCTGGGCGATCGATCAGGTTGTGGCAATGGCGTGCCGGGAGCGTCGTCCGGCAGTGCGCCTCACGGTGTTCAAGAACAACCCGGCGCAAAACCTGTATCGCAGAAAGGGATTGGTTGAGCAGGGCGGTGACGACTGTTTCCTGCGAATGCAGCTCGATTTAAGTACACGTGTGCTCTGAAACGCACGTCCTGCAAGCCTTGAATGATGAATTGAAACTTTTTATATGTCGCTTGCCGCTAGGTCTGCCGGGGACTTTTTGCTAAGGTGTCCGGCATCCCAATAAGACCATATCGCGAGGTGTCTGCTTGATTAGGGTGCTAGTGGTCGATGACCATGATCTCGTTCGTACAGGCATTACACGTATGCTGGCCGATATCGATGGCCTGCAAGTGGTTGGTCAGGCCGAGTCCGGGGAAGAATCCCTTATCAAGGCCCGTGAGTTGAAACCCGATGTGGTGCTGATGGACGTCAAGATGCCTGGCATCGGCGGCCTGGAAGCCACGCGCAAATTGCTGCGCAGCCATCCGGACATCAAGGTGGTTGCGGTCACCGTGTGCGAGGAAGATCCTTTTCCTACGCGCTTGTTGCAGGCCGGGGCTGCGGGTTACCTGACCAAGGGCGCCGGACTGCCGGAAATGGTACAAGCCATTCGCCTGGTG
The DNA here is from genome assembly GCF_017491585.1 of Pseudomonas sp. 58(2021). NCBI lineage: Bacteria > Pseudomonadati > Pseudomonadota > Gammaproteobacteria > Pseudomonadales > Pseudomonadaceae > Pseudomonas > Pseudomonas sp. 58(2021). The sequence continues at coordinate 96,458 of NZ_JAFGYZ010000010.1, read as the reverse complement.
TTCGCCGGTCAGCGTTACATCAGCCCGCAGATTGCCCAGCAACTGGCGATCAAGTCCTTTCAGCCAACCAATGATTCTCCGTTCGACGCCTTGTCGGAGCGGGAAATCCAGATTGCCCTGATGATTGTCGGCTGTCAGAAGGTACAGATCATTTCCGACAAATTGTGCCTGTCGCCAAAGACCGTCAACACTTACCGTTATCGTATTTTCGAGAAGCTTTCGATCAGTAGCGATGTCGAACTGACGCTGCTTGCGGTACGCCATGGCATGGTCGATGCCAGCGCCTGACCATGACTGAGACATTTGATTCCGGCGCGTTTCTGTCGACGGTCAGCGGGCGCCCCGGCGTTTACCGCATGTTCGACAGTGATGCGCGTCTGTTGTACGTCGGCAAGGCCAAGAACCTCAAGAAACGTCTGGCCAGTTACTTTCGAAAGACCGGGCTGGCGCCTAAAACAGCTGCTCTGGTGGGGCGAATCGCCCAGGTCGAAACGACGATTACGGCCAACGAAACCGAGGCTCTGCTGCTTGAACAGACACTGATCAAGGAATGGCGACCTCCTTACAACATTCTGCTGCGCGACGATAAGTCCTATCCGTACGTTTTTCTGTCTGACGGGCAGTTCCCGCGACTGAGCATTCACCGCGGCGCCAAGAAAGCCAAGGGCAAGTACTTCGGTCCTTACCCGAGTGCCGGGGCCATTCGTGAAAGCCTGAGTCTTCTGCAAAAGACGTTTTTCGTGCGTCAGTGTGAAGACAGCTATTACAAGAACCGGACCCGTCCGTGCCTGCAGTACCAGATCAAGCGATGCAAGGCTCCTTGTGTCGGACTGGTCGAACCTGAGGTCTATGCCGAAGACGTTCGCCACTCGGTGATGTTCCTTGAGGGGCGCAGCCATGCGTTGACCAACGAGCTGTCCGGTGCGATGGAGGAGGCTGCGATCAATCTTGAGTTTGAACGCGCCGCCGAACTGCGCGACCAGATCGCATTACTGCGCCGGGTCCAGGATCAGCAAAGTATGGAAGGTGGTACTGGCGATATCGATGTAATCGCCGCATTCGTCAACCCGGGCGGTGCCTGTGTGCATTTGATCAGTGTGCGAGGTGGACGGGTTCTGGGGAGCAAGAATTTTTTCCCGCAAGTCGGTATCGAAGAGGACGTCGCCGAAGTCATGGCTGCATTTCTCGGCCAGTATTTCATCAGTAGCCCTGAGCGCGACTTGCCGAGCGAACTGATCGTCAACGTGGTTCATGATGATTTCCCTGCATTGATTGACGCGATCCATGAACTGCGGGGGCGCGAGTTGAGCATCAGCCATCGGGTCCGCGGAACCAGGGCGCGCTGGCAGCAACTGGCCGTGACCAACGCCGAACAGGCGCTGGGGGCAAGGCTGGCCAATCGTCAGCATGTCGCGGCGCGTTTCGAGGCGTTGGCCGAAGTGCTGAACCTGGATGAGCCGCCACAGCGCCTGGAGTGTTACGACATCAGCCATTCCAGTGGCGAGGCGACGGTGGCGTCCTGTGTGGTATTCGGTCCGGAAGGCGCTATCAAGTCGGATTACCGCCGCTACAACATTGAAGGTGTGACGGCGGGTGACGATTATGCCGCCATGCATCAGGCGCTGACCCGGCGCTTCAGCAAGTTGAAGGACGGGGAGGGCAAGTTGCCGGACATTCTGTTGGTGGATGGTGGCAAGGGCCAGTTGTCGATGGCCCGGGATGTGCTTAATGAACTGGCAGTGCCGGATCTGATTCTGCTGGGGGTTGCGAAAGGCGCGACGCGCAAGGCGGGGTTCGAGACTTTGTATCTGAATGATGCGGCGCACGAATTCACCCTGCGCGGCGACTCGCCCGCGTTGCACCTGATTCAGCAGATCCGTGACGAAGCTCACCGATTTGCGATTACCGGACACCGTGCCCGTCGCGGTAAAACCCGGCGTACGTCAACGCTGGAAGGCGTGGCGGGGGTAGGCCCGACCCGTCGCAGGGATTTGTTGAAACATTTTGGTGGATTGCAGGAGCTGTCTCGTGCAAGCATCGAAGAGATCGCCAAAGCGCCGGGGATCAGCAAAAAGCTAGCAGAGTCGATTTATGCAAACCTGCATAGTGAGTAGAATGCCCATTCACCTCGTAGCCAGTTGTGCCGATGAATATCCCTAATCTGATTACCGTTCTCCGTGTCCTGCTCATCCCGATTTTCATTTTGCTGTTCTATCTGCCTTACCAGTGGAGTTATCTGGCCTCAAGTTCGGTATTTGCCTTCGCGGCAGCCACAGACTGGCTGGATGGTTACCTGGCGCGGCGCCTGGAGCAAAGCACCCCGTTTGGCGCGTTCCTGGATCCTGTTGCTGACAAACTGATGGTTGCCGTTGCACTGGTGTTGCTGGTGCAGGAGCACGGTAACCTCTGGCTCACACTGCCGGCAGCCGTGATCATCGGTCGCGAGATCGTGGTTTCTGCATTGCGTGAGTGGATGGCCGAACTCGGTGCGCGGGCTCATGTTGCCGTATCGAACCTGGGTAAATGGAAAACCGCTGCGCAAATGCTTGCGCTGGTGATTCTCCTGGCCAATCCCAAGGTTTTCAGCTTCTGGGTTTTCATTGGTTATGCGTTGCTGATGGTCTCGGCAGGCCTGACCCTGTGGTCGATGGTTCAATACCTCCGGGCTGCCTGGCCGCATCTGAAGACCGATGTTGAAAAGAAATAAAACTTTTTTGAATCAAAGGGTTGACGGCGCTTCTGATTTCTATAGAATGCGCCACACCAAGCGGGAATAGCTCAGTTGGTAGAGCACGACCTTGCCAAGGTCGGGGTCGCGAGTTCGAGTCTCGTTTCCCGCTCCAAGTTTGTACAACGTTTGTTGTTGCGCTACTGACGACAAATGTTTTGAGGCCGAGTAGCAAAATGGTTATGCAGCGGATTGCAAATCCGCCTACGCCGGTTCGATTCCGACCTCGGCCTCCACTATAAACAAGCTCCGTAGATCCATGATTTACGGAGCTTTTTTATTTGTATTACGCTGAAAGATTTAGTCTTTAAAACAGCCTTTGCAAACTTGCTTCACAGGGGACTGATGTATATATTTCCCCCTCTGCTGAACGGGGTAACGATCTGTCAGGATTGCTAACCGGCATCAGAGCAATGTAACACCGCGCTACCGCCCGAATGGCGAAACTGGTAGACGCATGGGACTTAAAATCCCCCGCTCGTAAGGGCGTGCCGGTTCGATTCCGGCTTCGGGCACCATGAATATCAAGGGCTTGCATGACATACCTCATGCAAGCCCTTAGTTCTTTCTACCGCAATCAAAAAATCTTTTCCGCAATTCGTGATCGTCAGTCACTTTGTGGGGTATCCCGCGCTGTGCGCAGGACCAGCAAGTCGATGCTCTCCATCGGGTTCTCCTCTAACGCATCTGCAGAATGATCGGGCTGCTGCTGGCCGGGTCGGTGTGTTTCCGCAGTTTGCCAACCGTCTGTGCGTCGACAGCACTGCTCTGATTACCCCAGGTGCTGCGCATGAAGGTCAGTACTTCGGCGATCTGCTGATCCGACAGTTGCTCACGGAAGGCCGGCATGCGATAGGCATCCGGCACGCCGGCCGCCACCACACGTTGCGCGCCATTGAGGGTAATGTTGATCGCCGAGGCGCTTTCCTTGGCCAGTGCAGAAGTCGCGCCGGCCAGCGGCGGCATCCATTGCGATTGACCCTTGCCGTCCAGACCGTGGCAAGACGCACAGCGTGTCACGTAGGTATGAGCACCGGGCGAGTCCAGACGTTGCGCTGCCGAAACCGCTTGGTACTGCCAGGGTGCGCCATCCCGTTCACGATCGCCGGGAAGCGACTTCAGGTAGTGGGCAATCGCGGTCAGATCGTTATCGCTCATGAACTGCGTGGAGTTGTTGAACGCCTCGGTCATCGAGCCGTAGACCACCGCATGTTGGTTGCGTCCGGTCTTGAGGAACTGCACGATTTCCGACTCGCTCCAACGGCCCAGGCCGGTGTTGTGATCATCACGCAGGCTCGGCGCGTACCAGCCATCGAGCAAGGCGCCGGCAAGGTAGGGCTTGCCGGACTCATCCAGTGCTTTTTCGTTGAACGCCAGGCTGCGCGGTGTATGACAACTGCCGCAGTGTCCGGCGCCCTGAACGAGGTAAGCGCCACGGTTCCACTGTTCATCCTGCGACGGTTTGGCTACGTAGGGCTCGGCATCGACAAACACACCGTTCCACAGTGCAATCGGCCAGCGCAGGTTCAACGGGAACGGAATCGCACTCGGGATGTTCGCCTGTTTGACGGGCGCCACGCCTTTCATGAAGAACGCATACAGCGCACGTACGTCATCGTCACTGAGCTTGGCGTAGGACGGGTAGGGCATCGCAGGGTATAACCGGCGACTGTCGGGAGCTACGCCGTGGCGCACGGCACGGTCGAAGTCCGCCAGGCTGTAGTAACCGATGCCGGTGTCCATGTCCGGGGTGATATTGGTCGCATGGATCGCGCCCAGCGGTGTGGCCATTTCCAGCCCACCGGCGAACGGCGCGCCATCCTGCACACTGTGACAGGCCACGCAATCACTTAACCTGGCAACGTATTCGCCCCGAGCGACCAATGCCGGGTCGATGTCGGCCACGGCGATCTGATGGTTTTCCAGGCGCGAGACGGGCTCGCGGGTGACGTACCAGGCCAGCAGGCCTGCCGCGACCAGACATGGCACGGCCAACCAGCCAGCGGTTCTTGCGAATCGGCTGTTGTTCATAAAGGCTCCGGCGCTGATCAGGTGAAGGTGTGTCGGCTCAGGGGCAGGCTGCGTACCCGCTGCCCGGTCAGCGTTGCCACCGCATTGGCGACGGCAGGCGCGACGGCAGGCAACGGCGGTTCACCGATGCCACCCATTTTTTCCCCGCTCTCGACCACACGCACATGAACCCGTGCCATCCGCGCAGGCGGCAGGATCGGATACAAGTCGTAGTTGCGCGCCCTAGGCTTGCCATCAATCCACACGGCTTCTTCCACCAGGGTTTGCGACAGTCCCAACGCCACGGCACCATTCACCTGAGCCTCGACAATCGCCGGATTGACGATGCTGCCGGGGTCAATCGCCTGCCAGATGTCATGCACCTTGACCTGGCCATTTTCGATGGAGACCTCGGCGATCACCGCAGTCTCGGTACCGAACGGCGAAGCCATGGCCACCCCGCGCGCACGCCGGCTGCCGTCTTCGGCGGTAAATGGCCCACGCTTCCAGCCGCCCGACAATTCACCCACTGCTTGCAACAACGTGGTCAGCCGTTGGTTGTCACGCAGCAAATGCAGGCGCAGCTCGAACGGGTCTTTGCCGCCCTTGTCGGCCAGTTCATCGAGGAACGATTCATAGAAGAAGTCGTTGAGGGAATTACCCACCGAGCGCCAGTAACCGAGCATGGCCGGGCCTTTGACGTAGATCTGCGCGATGCGCTTGTTGGGTATCGCATAGGACTTGCCCGACAACCCTTCCAGCGCCGTCGGGTCGAGCTTTTCACCTTGCTTGCCGGCGAGGGCTTCGGTCGGACCTTCGGTGGCACTGATCGCTTCGATTGCCAGCGGCCAGCCGTCGGTGTCCAGTGCTGCACGGAAATTCACTGCGGCAACCGGGCGGAGCACGTCACGCAGAAACTCTTCCTCGCGACTCCAGATCAGCTTGACCGGGCGGCCTACTGCTTTGGACAGGGCGATTGCCTGAGGGTAGGGACTGGCCGAGTCGTAGAGAAAATGCCGGCCGAAGAACCCGCCCAGCAGTGGCGAATGCAAGGTGATGCGCGACGGATCCAGGCCTGTGCGTTTGGCGATGTCGGCGCGGAACATATCCGGCGCCTGATTCGGCAGCCAGACCTCCAGCGAACCATCCGGATTGAATCGGGCCAGTGCTGAAGGCGGCTCCAGTTGTCCGTGGTTCAGGTATTGGTTGTGGTAAGTGGCGTCGATCCGGGTCTTGGTCTCCTTGAGAATCGAAGCCACATCGCCTTCATGTTCATCATCTTTGGCGGGGCTTTTATCTTCAGCGAGGCGCTTGAACCACGCATCGCTGGAAAAGTCGGCGGGCATCGGCCGCACTTGGCTGTCGGCCGTCGGCTCTTGCCAGTCGACCTGAATCGCCTCGACGGCACGTTTGGCGTGCCACCAGCGCTCGGCGACCACCGCCACTGCGCCCGGCAGCCGGTGCACGGAATGCACGCCTTTCATTGCCTTGACCTGATCTTCGTTGCGCAGATTGCCCACCGTCATCCCCAGGCGCGGGGCATGTTGAACGGCGGCATGCAGCATGTCGTCGACTTTCAGATCGATGCTGTACAGCGCCTTGCCCGTGGATTTGTCGTAAGCGTCGAGACGCTTCACCGGTTTGCCGATCCAGCGGAACTGACTCGGATCGCGCAGCTTCACCGAGGCCGGATCGGGTACCGGCAGATCCATCGCACGCTCGGCCAGTTCACCGTAGGCCAGCGAGCGGCCCGACTTGGCGTGCACGACTTTGCCAGGCTCGGTGGTCAATTCACTTACCGGCACACCGAGTTGCTGCGCGCCCGCCTGCAACAGCATGGCGCGGGCGAGGGCGCCGAGGCGGCGCATGACCGGGTAACTCATGCGCACTGACATACTGCCGCCGGTGATGCGCATGCCGTTCTCCATGACTACGTAGGCCTCGCCGGGCGGGGCGGCTTCGACCAGAAAAGTCGCCGGGTCGGCATCCAGTTCTTCACCGACAATCTGCGCCATCGCAGTGAACGTGCCTTGTCCGCCTTCCATGAATGGGCAGAGCAGACGCACGCGGTTGTCCGGGCGGATCTCGAGAAACGCCGGGACCTGTGTGCCACGCTCGGCAGTTGCTGTTGCTGCAGCCGCCTGTACGCGTGTCACACCCAGCGGCAGGCCGAAGCCGAGGACCAGTGCGCCGACTGCGGTACCGGTCAGAAAACGTCTGCGCGAAACATTGATCGGTTCATGCAGATCCAGTGCTGAGGCTTGCAGTGAAGGATTGATTCGAACGTTCATCACGCTTCTCCCTTGCCGGCAAGCTCATGCACGGCGGCATGAATGGCGTTGTAAGTACCGCAGCGGCACAGATTGACCATCGCCGCCTCGATCTGTGCATCACTGGGTTTGGGATTCTGTTTGAGCAGCGCGGTGGCGGCCATCACCTGCCCGGACTGGCAGTAGCCGCACTGGGCGACCTGCAGATCGACCCAGGTCGAGACGACTCGTTTGCCCACGTCATCGGTTTCGATGGCTTCAATGGTGGTGACCTCGCGGCCAACCACACCCGCCACCGGCGTGACGCACGAGCGCACCACATTGCCGTCCACCAGCACCGAGCAGGCGCCGCATTGCGCCAGTCCGCAGCCGTACTTGGTTCCGGTCAAGCCCAGATCATCGCGGATCACCCACAGCAAGGGCGTATCGGCGTCGGCATCGACCTGATAGGTCTTCTGGTTGATTCGTAGTTCCATGGTTCACCCGCTTGATCATCGGTTGACGTGCATTGTTATGAGCGGTGACACGCGGCGGGGCGAATCACCGGTTTTCGTTCAATTCGCGACTGTGCCGAGCGCTTCTGCCTCGAAGGGCTGCCCGCGCAAAAGGGCCATGTCACGACTCGGCGCGGTGCCGAACAGGCGGCCGTATTCGCGGCTGAACTGCGAAGGGCTTTCATAGCCGACCGCAAACGCTGCACGCGACACATCGAGGCGCTCGATCAGCATCAGCCGCCGGGCTTCGTTGAGCCGCAGCCATTTCTGGTACTGCAGCGGACTCATGCCGGTGAGCTGGCGGAAATGATGGTGAAAGGTCGGCGCGCTCATCTGTACCCGCGCGGCCAAATCATCGATGCGCAGGGCATCGGTGTAGTTGACCTTGAGCCAGTCAATGGCCTTGGCGATGCGATAACCCTGACCATCGACGGCAGTGATCTGCCGCAGCCGTGGGCCTTGGTCGGTATGGAGCAGCCGATAGTGGATTTCACGCAGAATCAGCGGTGCCAGGACCGGGATCGCCTCGGGTTCATCGAGCAATGCCAGCAGGCGATCGAGCGCGTCCTCCAGAGCAGGTGACAGGCTGCCAATCGCAGCGCCCGTACCCGTTGATGGCTGGCGTTTCGCGGGCAAGCCGCTCTTGGTAATGACCTCGGCAAGCATGCTGACATCCAGTTTCAGCACGAAGCCGACACAGGGCTGTTCGGGACTGGCGAGCATCACTTCGGAGTTGGCGGGCAGGTCCAGCGACGTGACCAGAAACCGCGATGGGTCATAGCTGTAGCCCTCACCACCGACCCACAAGCGCTTTTCGCCGCGGCCCACGAGAATCAGGCTGGGCTCGATCATGCACACAACGGGGGGCGCCGGCTGGTCGCGACGAAACAGCGTCAGTCCGGGTATGGCCGTGGCGAAGTCACCCGGCGTGCTCAGGCGCGGGTCGATGTGCAAGGCCAAAGGCGATTCCTGGGGCAGAGAGGGCGGGTTCATGTCGGGTCACTCCTGTTGTCCGAACTCTAATCCGCGCGCGAGACGTTTCCTATCCGTCAGCCTGCATCGCCAGAGGATCAGGCAAGCATTCAAGAGGAATGCGCTAGGGAAGGGCCGGATTGACCGGGAGAATGTGTCTATCTGTTACAGGGGCAGTGCCCGGACGGGCGACAAACTGCTTGCCCCTGCGTTTCACACCCCACACGTTTTTCGCACCACAGGTAGTTCCCATGACGTTTCCTTCTACAGATCCTTCTAAAAGAACAGGCGGCTGGAGCGCCGTGCTGGCGATGTCGTTGGCCGCGTTCGCCCTGGTCACTTCAGAGTTCATGCCCGTCAGCCTGCTGACGCCCATCGCGGCTGACCTGCACATCACCGAAGGTCAGGCAGGGCAGGGGATTTCCGTGTCCGGTGCCTTTGCATTGATCACCAGTCTGTTGATTGCCTCGGTCGCCGCTCGCATCGAACGGAAGAAATTGTTGTTGGGCCTGACCTTGCTGATGATCGTCTCCGGTACGGTCGTCGCGTACGCTCCGGGCTACCCGTCATTCATGTTTGGACGTGCCTTGATCGGGATTGCGATTGGTGGTTTCTGGTCACTGTCGGCGGCGACCGCTATGCGCTTGGTGCAACCTGATCAGGTTTCCCGTGCGTTGGCCATCGTCAATGGTGGTAACGCTCTGGCGACGGTCATCGCCGCTCCGGCGGGCAGCTTCCTTGGCTCGTTGATCGGCTGGCGCGGCGCATTCTTCTGTGTGGTGCCGGTCGCAGCGTTGGCAGCCGTGTGGCTGCTGATCAGCCTGCCGTCCTTCAAGGCCGAACGCCAGGTAAGTAGCGGCAATGTCCTGCGGCTGATGAAGCAGTTGCCAGTTGCTTTGGGCATGGTCGCCGTCAGCGTATTTTTCATGGGCCAGTTCATGCTGTTCACGTACCTGCGGCCCTTTCTTGAGGGCGTGACTGGCGTCAGTGTCTCAACCTTGTCGTTCATGCTGCTGGGGCTGGGGCTGGCCGGTTTTATCGGCACCTTTTTGATCGAGCGGTTTATAAGCCGCGGCCTCTACCGCACGTTGACCATCATCCCGCTGATCATGGCGGCCATCGCGCTGGCGTTGGTCAGCTTCGGCAAGTCTCCGGTGCTGACCGCCGTGTTGCTCGGAATCTGGGGGCTGGTCGCCACGGCCGCGCCGGTTGGCTGGTGGACGTGGCTGGCGCAGACGCTCCCGGATGATGCGGAAGCCGGAGGCGGCTTGCTGGTGGCCATCGTCCAACTGGCGATCGCCGCCGGCGCAATCATTGGCGGTCTGGCCTTTGATTTGAGCGGCTACAAAGCCACCTTCGAGCTTAGCGCCGCTGTCCTGGTCGCCGCATCTGTACTGGCCTGGCTGGCCGGACGCAATGCCACGGAAGTTCATCTTGTCGAGCCGAACGCGACAGCCTGACGAGATCACCTGCAACCGGTTTCGCCTTATGGCTCAAGCATTAAACTGCGCCAAACGATAACGGGCGGTTGAGCCTGCGCATCATGCGGTTGAGGCACTTGCTGCTTCTCTGGCGAAATCACCTCGGCTGATGAGCGCTCAAGCAGTAAAAGCGGTGCAGTGTCTACGGTCGACTCATGAGTAGGCGACGTGGTCATTTGAGCAAAACAACCACCTTGCCCTTGGCGCGTCCCTGCTCAACGTACTTCAATGCCTCGGCCGTTGATTCAAAGGGGAAGGAGCGATCAACCACAGGTTTGATGATTCCGTCCTCCACGAGCGCGGTGATGCGTTGCAGTTGAGCGCCATTGGCCCGCATGAACACGAACGCGTAGCTGACATCCTGCTTGCGCGCTTTGCGACGAATGCCAAGGCTCAGCAGTCGCATGACTTGCTGCAATGGCCAGGACAATCCTTGCTCCCTCGCAAACTGCACAGTGGGTGGGCCCGAGATGGAAATGAGTTGACCACCGGGTTTCAGGACCGCGAGTGATTTCTCCAACACGTCGGCGCCAAGGCTGTTCAGCACCACGTCGTAGTCACGCAGTACATTTTCGAAGTTCTGCTGTTTATAGTCGATGACTAGATCGGCCCCCAGCGCCTTGACCCATTCGACATTGGCGGTGCTGGTAGTTGTGGCGACAAACGCACCGAGGTGTTTGGCAAGCTGAATCGCAATGGTGCCGACGCCGCCGGAACCTGCGTGAATCAGCACTTTCTGGCCCTTTTGCAGCCGGGCGGTTTCAACCAGCACTTGCCAGGCGGTCAGTGCAACCAAGGGCAGGGATGCGGCTTGTGCCATGTCGGTATTGGCGGGTTTCAGGGCGACCGCGTTTTCGTTCACGGCGATCAATTGGGCGAAGGTCCCGATCCGCGCTTCGGGCGGGCGAGCGTATACCTCGTCTCCCGGTTTGAAGCGTGTCACCTGCGGGCCGACTTCAACCACAACCCCCGCCAGGTCATTGCCCAAAATCAACGGAAAGGCGTAGGGCAGAATCAGCTTGAAGTCGCCTTTGCTGATCTTCGAATCCAGCACGTTGACACTGCTCGCATGGACCTCGATCAAGACGTCGTGGGCACCGACTGCAGGGGCGGGCGCTTCGCCAATGCGTCCGGGATTCTTGCCATAGCCATCAATCAGAAATGCTTTCATCGTGGTGCGGCTCTTGCTGGTTATACGGAGGGTAGTCGGTGGGGTTGCGGTGTTGCTGAGTGACGTGGTCAAGCATCGAGAAACGCCTGCGCCTTGGCCACAAAGTCGGCGTGATACTGGAAAATCCCGCCGTGCCCGGCGTCCTCATAAATTACCAACTGTGCGTTGGGGATAAGCCTGGCCAGCTCAAACGAGTTAACGCTGGGCACCATGAGGTCGTTGTCGCCGTTGACGATTAGCGTCGGCGTGCGTAAGTGCCCAAGCGCTTGCCGCTGTTGTCTGCCCCACGCGGTGATGGCTCTCAATTGCCGCAGGAAGGCGCGGGGCGTCGGGCCCTTGTCGCGATTTTTTTTGCGTGCCTTTAGGCGTCTTAAATACTGCGAGGCAGACCGTCGCCCATTGGCCGACGAGGTGAAGAAAAGGTAGAACTTGGGATCGCGCAGGGTCAGCAAACCTTTGAGGATCAATGGCCATGACACTGTGCCGACCTTGTCGATGCCGGTGCCGCCCGCCGGTCCAGTACCGGTCAGAATCAACCGGCGTACCAAGTCAGGCGCCTTGAGTGCAATATCCTGAGCGACGAAACCTCCGAGGGAGAAACCGAGCACATCCACGGTTTTCAGCCCCAGCGCCCTGATCAGCTGGATGGCATCGTCGGCCATTTCGCTCACCGTCAGTGGCGCGGTTCCCCCCGAGTTGCCGATGCCGCGATAGTCGGTGGTGATGACGCGTCTGGTTTGCGCCAGGCCATCGATGATCGCGGGGTCGAAGTTGTCCAGTACTGCACCCCAATGGTTGAACAGTACCAAGGGCATGCCGGTCGCGGGCCCGGTGTCGCGGTAGGCGAAGGGAATGCCGTTGACCGTGATCGACTGGTTTGCCGCGTCAATAAATGGCGTCGGCAAACCCGAGCGGGAATTTGTCTGCATTGAACTCATTGTCACTCCGGCCAGCGGGCAGGATTCGATGCAATGCCATGTGCCTGCATCGAATCTGCCGCGAATGCTCGCTAGCAAAAAATCACTGTGGCGTCTGGTAGCGTTGGGCGACCGCAGACTGGCGGATTTGCCCCAGCAGGCCCTGGCGTGCGCCCTGCAGGTCATCCCAGCGCTCAGCTTCGTGCAGCGGCGGGATGGTCACAGGTTCGCGACGATCGAAGCCGACCAGTGCGGCATCCACCAGATCACCCACTTCCATGATTTCGCTCAGGGTATTGATGTCGACGCCGGAGCGATCCCAGATTTCCGTGCGGGTGGCGGCGGGCAACACGGCTTGCACGTAGACGCCCTGAGGCGAAAGCTCCAGGCTCAGGCCTTGGGAAAGGAATAGCACGAAGGCCTTGGTCGCACCGTAGACCGTCATGCCGAACTCCGGCGCCAGACCCACCACCGAACCGATGTTGATGATCGCGCCGTCGCTGGCCTTGGCCAGGCGTGGTGCGATGGCGCTGGCAAGCCGCACCAGCGCTGTGGTGTTGAGGGCGACCAGTTGCGCAACGCTGTCGGTGCTTTGGTCGACGAAGTGGCCGGACAGCGCAGCGCCGGCGTTGTTGACGAGAACGCCGATGCGGGCGTCATCGCGCAGGCGGCTTTCAACGGTGTTGAGATCGCCGAGTTGGGTCAGGTCTGCGGGGATGACATCGACGGCGACGTCGTGCTCGCTGCGCAAACGCGCTGCCAGTGTGTCTAGGCGAGCCTTGTCGCGGGCGACCAGTACCAGATCGTGGCCACGTTGCGCGAAGCGTTCGGCGTAGACGGCGCCAATGCCGGTGGAGGCGCCGGTGATGAGAACAGTAGGGCGAGTGCTCATGGGGTATCTCTCTTTCAGGAGGTGAGAAACAGAACGCGCTCAGCTTGCGCTGACGCTTGATTCAGCCAGCGTCGGGTAGTCGATGTAGCCCGCCGCGCCGCCGCCATAGAGGGTGGCGGGATTGAACGCGGACAGCGGCGCGCCCTGCTTGAGGCGCTCCACCAGATCCGGGTTGCCAATGAACGGGCGACCGAAGGCGATCAGGTCGGCCTGGTCTTCGGCGAGCCGCGCGTTCGCCAAGTCCAGGTCATAGCCGTTGTTGGCGATATAGGTGTTTTTGAAGCGCTGGCGCAGGGCACCGAAATCGAAAGGGGCCACGTCGCGCGGGCCGCCGGTCGCGCCTTCGACCATGTGCAGATAAACCACACCGAGGGCGTCGAGTTGCTCGACGACGTAATTGAATTGCGCCTGCGGATCGCTGCTAGACACGCCATTGGCCGGCGACACGGGAGACAGGCGCACGCCAGTGCGATCCGCGCCGATCTCGTTGATGACAGCCGCCGTCACTTCGAGCAACAGACGCGCACGATTTTCAATCGAGCCGCCGTAAGCGTCGGTGCGCAGATTGGCGTTGTCCTTGAGGAATTGATCCAGCAAGTAGCCGTTTGCACCGTGAATCTCCACGCCATCGAACCCGGCATCGATCGCGTTGGCCGCAGCCTGGCGGAAATCGGAGACGATCCCCGGCAGTTCGCTGGTTTCCAGGGCGCGGGGTTCGGAGACGTCTTCAAAGCGGTTGTTGACGAACACTTTGGTCGCGGCACGCAGCGCAGAAGGGGCCACCGGTGCGGCGCCGTTTTCTTGCAGGTCAACGTGTGAAACGCGGCCGACATGCCACAGCTGCAGGAAGATTTTTCCGCCCTTGGCGTGGACGGCATCAGTGACTGTGCGCCAACCGTCAATCTGTGCCTGGGTGTAGATCCCGGGGGTGTCTTGATAACCCTGACCCTGTCGGGAAATCTGAGTAGCTTCGCTGATCAGCAAACCGGCGCTGGCGCGCTGGCTGTAATAGGTCGCCGCGAATTCGCTCGGGACAAAGCCCTGGCCCGCGCGGTTGCGTGTCAGCGGTGCAAGAACGACGCGGTTCGACAGCGTGAGACTGCCTAGCGTGTAAGGGGTGAACAGAGTCTGTTTGGTCATCTGATGAATCTTCCGTGCCCGTGGATGGAGATCGGTGGGTGTGAAATTAGGATGATGATCGAAATCTAAACTGTCAACGGTTTTGATTATGGTCGACATCTATGTATCATCAGACGCAGGAATTCCCGCTGAACACGAGGTATTGCACGTGAGAGTGACCAAGGCCCAGGCGCAGGCCAATCGAGAACACATCGTTGAAACGGCCTCGGAGCTGTTCCGTGAGCGTGGTTTTGACGGCGTCGGTGTAGCGGACCTCATGGCGGCTGCCGGTTTCACTCATGGAGGCTTCTACAAGCACTTCGGTTCGAAGGCCGACCTGATGGCCGAAGCCTCGGCCTGCAGTCTTGGCAAATCGTTAACAGGTGCCCAGGCGCTCGACGTGCCCGGTTTCATCAACGTCTATGTGAACAAAGAACATCGCGACGGACGCGGCAGCGGTTGCACTATGGCCGCACTGTGTGGCGACGCGGCGCGTCAGACGGACGATGTGAAAGCGACGTTTGCTGAAGGCATTGAACGCACCTTGCAAACCCTGGGGGGAAAATATCCGACAGGGCCGGATGCCGCAGAGGGTGAGGGGAGAAAGAAAATGATCGACCTGCTGTCGCGTGCGGTCGGCGCGATTATTTTGTCGCGTGCTTGCCCCGATGACTCCGCACTTGCTGATGAAATCCTTGAGGTGTGCCGGGCAGAAATGCTTGCTTCATTGCCGGTCGAGGACGTGGAGCCGGAGTAGATAGGGCGCTCACTCAAAGCGTAGTTTCAGTAGAAGTGCGATGTTGATGCAGGGAACAGAAAACCAATTTGAGTCCAAAACTATGGATCACGAATGACGGGTTGCGATCGTTCGTGGGCGGCTGCTATCGGCCGGCCCTTGATGATCTTCGTGATGTTCATGGCGCACTTCCTTGCCCGGGTGAGCGGTGGTTTACACAGTCAACAACCCTTTCGCCTCGGCTTCATTCCGACATTGCTTCCGGAGCTGACGGGCCGACTCGATGGATTCCTGCTTGGTAATAGCCTTCCTATCGGCACCGGATTTAACGAACTCGCCGCGCAGCTTCCTGCATCGGTAGGTGGCGATTTTTCGGTTCTCGATCTGAGGAATCGGACCGGCCATGGCCTACCTCTTCAATTCCGCTGGCCGGCAATTGCGGCCAGGTCTGTCGGTGACCTCCAGTCGGGCGCTGTCCTCCGTTACCGGATGCGCCGCATAGGGTTATGGCAAAATGATGTCGGATCGGTTAACTTTTGCGGCTCGGCATGAGGCCGAAGGGAGATCAAAATGGCCGTTGTTCGTGAAAGTGCCTTACAAACTGCCCTCATATCTGTGCTGATCGCATCAGAAAGGTTTGGTGTAAATCTTGATGACTTGGTTGCTCACGCGCTTTCAATGACCAAGAGCTGCCCCCGTGAACCTTCGGTATCGGACTTTATTCCGACCCGTGCAAGCATCGAGTTGCAGAATGCCTATGATGCTGTTTTGAGGGGAAAGAGCGAGCCACTCAAGCAGGCATGAGTCCAGGCACGGCAATTTTGTCGTCAGGCTCTGGCGGATCAGGCGGCCGGCGCAGAATCGTGAATCACGTCCATCTGTGCCGCACCGTCGAGCCATGCCGCCGCTATCCGCTGTTCGGCCATGGCTGCATAGTCCGGGTTTCGTTCGCACAGGATCGATTTTCGGCCTTCCTGTATGGCGACCACCGCCTTGATCCTGCCACGGGCGCTGTCTTGACTATAGGTGCCATGCCCCCAGCCAACGCCGTTTGGCTTCCTGGCCACCGCTTTCATATTTCCGTTGCTACTCGGCAGGGTTTCTTCCTGGCCTATCTGCGCGTCGACGCTGTCATCCCGCAACTCGAAGTAGGGCGGTCTGGTCAAACAGCACTGCACTGACTGGTCGGGCATAGTCCACATCATGTCGATGCATTCACCGATCAATATAGGGTGGGAAGGGGCCATGGGCTGCTCCAGGTAGACCTATGAGGCTGGCGTATTGGCGTTTTATTCGGGAATGGTCTATTTGTTGATAGCTGGCATTAAGCTTGGATAAAGAGAAGTAAAAATGCTCGGGCGATGGACCAAGAGTTTGCGTGTGGACAGGGCGCCTGGCCGGCTGTTATATCAAGTCAGGGGGTTTTAGGGGGTAGACAGTTCTCATCATCTAAATTGATGGCGAACTGACGGAACCCGATCTATTTAATCTAGGTGTCTCGTCTTCCTGGAGGGCGATTTACTCAACCTGTGCGTTTGGATGAGTCGTGTAACTTAAATGGAGTTTTCTATGAGATTAATAGGTTTTCACGCTACTAGATCTGGACATAGGGCATCTTTGACAAGCGGTCTGAGAGTCGTGCCAGGGGCTTGGGATCATGCATCAGGCGGGGAGTTGGGAAGTGGATTTTATGTAATAAAATCCTTTAAAAAAACACCGGCCCTTTATACTTATGGATATGGGATTGCTTCTGCTGTTGTTCCTCGGGAGGGAGTTGATATATGGGCTGTATATTGCAATCGAGAGTTGATCGATATGGAGAACTTTGCGGTTCCAGAAGCTCAGCAGTGGCAAAACATACCTGCGGACTATTGCAATAATTATGATTGGCTGTCGAATGCCAGTGAAAACCCAGCTGTGCAGATCAAATTCAACCCTAGGGCTTATCGTCATCTAAAGATTGAGTTGACTCAGGTGTTGACTCTTGAACAGGCTGAAGATTTAGTGTTTGGTCCGTGATCGCTTTTATATTTATATGCTGGTCTGTTTTGGGTATGGATTAGATCAATCAATACGTGTTTCAGTGCGTGGATGTTTCTGGCCTCGTTTTTGTTCCGTTATCCCACGTTGGGGACTTTGACCGAGGTGCCGCGCCTGGCGAAGACCGCGGCGTCGGTTCGGGTCTCGCCGGGCTGGTGGCTGAATGCATTGTTCGTCGCGTCGTCCAGCCACGTGTGCCGGTGACCGACATTCTGGCCATGGCTCAGCAACCCAGAAATGTGCGGCGCCGCTCACATTTACGAAATATGGCGCCACTGTAACCGTGGGAAATTCGATCAGCGGGCCGCCCTGCGCCCAGTCCGTGCAGGGTGGGCCGCGATTTTGGGGTTAGTTGTTACTCTCGATTGCCTTAACCAAATAGGGTGCAACATATCGAGATCCATCGAAATTTAGATGGCTGTTATCGCTATAGAGCAAGCGTCCATCCTTCGCCAGATAGCAGCGATTTTCATCGCAAAGCTTGGTGGAAAGATCGAGTATTTTAACTTGCGGGAAGTCATTGGTTGCCGCTTCTACAAGCGCTTTGTAATCTGCGAAAGGCTGGTTTTTGTCGAATTGCTCGCGCGGGAAGGAGCAGCGATCAGTGTTCTTTGTAAGCCTGAAAGGGCGTTCGGTACACGCTGAGGGCGCGTAGGGCAGGACTGGGTTATCCAGCAAAACAATGATTTTTTTGTTTGCTTGCGTCAGTGCCGAGAAAGTCCGCTTCATTCCTTCAGTGAGAGCTTTCTTATAGTCGCCATTGGAGGGATCTCTCATGTCAGTGGCATCTTGATAAGAGCAAATCGGAAGGTGAGCCAGAATAACGACTTTGATTTTCGGGTCGTCAATTATGTAGTCATACGCGCGGTTTATAAGCTTGTAGGCGCCTTTCCTGACTTTCTGAGCATTTTTGTCTTGCTGAGCAGTGGCGACATCAATATAGGGCGCCGCACAGCTGGCTGCAAATACCGCAACCCCTTCGCTTGGCTTCAGCAGCTCGCTAATACCCAGAAATAGGTGGCCAGCATGAGAGTCGCCAACAATGGCAACGGAGTTGTCTGCCTCTCTCTGGAAGCGGCAGGCATTGTCCGTGATGCTAGTCCAATCCGGGAACCGTTTTTCACAGTTTGCCTGTGACAGAGCCATGGTTTGATAACTCTTTGTCAAGGCCATGGTTTGAGTCTCGTCAGCACTGCTTTGGCTGACAAGGCCCTTATAGCCAATGACCCCCGCCACCAGCATGACTGAAACCAGTGCGACGACTTTGCCCAATCTGCGGTTGCTGGTGCGGAATGGGGGTTCAACAAACTTGTATGTGAGCCATGCAAGTCCGATTGCGAGCAGGACTGCAGCCAGTCGTATTTCTCGGCCAGGCTCGTCGCTCTGAACAATCCTTGCAAACGACAGCAGTGGCCAATGCCACAGGTACAGCGGGAAGCTGATCAGACCGATAAATACCGCTAGTTTATTCGAAAGCAGGAAACGGTTGACGCGTGCTTGCGGACCCGCAGCAATCAACAGGACAGCTCCGGTAACCGGTGCAAGTGCAAACCAGCCGGGAAACGCGTCAGATTTATGGACAAAAAACATTGCCCAAACAACCAGGGCGAAACCAAGTACACCAGCCAGATCATCAAGCAATGCACGAAGTGGCGTCCGCGCTGTTGCCCCGCCGCCTTGAAGAGCGAGCCATGCCAGGATACTCCCTGCAAGCAGTTCCCATGCGCGACTCGGTAGCAGGAAGAATGTCGCAACAGGATTGCTGGTGACATGGGTGATATTGATGGCAAAGGACACAAGTGCGATCACGATGGTCACAGCCAACATGTTTGCGCGCAGTTTCCATGCTCCCCACAGCACCAGTGGCCAAATCAGGTAGAACTGCTCTTCAATAGCCAGAGACCAGAGATGTAACAGTGGTTTAAGTTCTGCGGCAGTGTCGAAATAACCACTTTCACTCCAGAATGCAAAGTTGGCGATGAACGTGGCGCCAGCAGTCACATGTTTGCCAAGTTGTCGATACTCATCATCGAGCAGTACGAGTTTGCCTATTATCAAACAAGATGCCAGAACAACGATTAGCGCGGGGAATATTCGACGTATCCGGCGAGAGTAGAAGTCGCTGAAGCTGAATGTGTCTTTTGCGAGACTTTGAAGTAGTATCGTACCGATCAGAAAACCGGATATCACGAAGAATACATCGACACCAACAAACCCACCGGGAAGTAAAGACGGGAAAGCATGGTAGATGACAACACCCAGAACGGCCAGGGCGCGCAGCCCATCAATATCCGGACGGTATTGGATGTTCGGATTACTCATAATTTTCCTATTGGTTTCAAAGCAGCTTGCCGTGAGGGGGGGAGATTCTAAAGAGTCGCTGCATGAATATTCAACTCTCCCAGCGTTTGGCTCGCTGATGATCCTTTCGATGACTTGTCTCGTGGAGTGGACTTGCACGCTATTTTTCATGCGAGCCCCTTTTGCCTTGCAATAATCATTCACCCCTTTTTCTACCGTTTGTTCACTTTAGAGACTTCCAGACTTCGGTCGAAGCGGTGCGCTTGGCATAAGCGCTGAAGTCGTTCGCAGGCCGCCCCAAAGCTTCGGGCCTGTCAGCTCATAGAGTTTTGCGGTGTGACCCGCAGCTGTGAGGGCCTGCACGGCGACACTCTGCGGTTGAATGTGAGTTGCCCTCATAAAAGTTGCGACGGGGTGACGGAGCGTTTCCGGCGCTGCCTGTAGATTCAAATGGTACTGGCACGGTGAGTTTCCAAAATTGAGGCGGACAAAAATTCACCATAGCATCGGCAGATCTGCACAGTGATAAACGCATTCGCAAAAAGGGCCGGGCAGGCCGGCCCGTTGTGAGGGGATGTCTAGACGAAGGCCTGGCCGGTAAAGCCCCTTGGCAAACGCTGAAGACCTGCCATGGCCGTCAGGCGGTCGATCCATTCAGAACGCCAATTTGATTCGTGGTGTGACGCCTTGGCATGACGCGCGGCCCGTCGTGCGGCATTGCGCTGGTCCTTGCGTGCATCCTTATAGGCTTCAGTATTGCGGCAGCTGCGGCATTTGACGCGATTGAGCTCGGAGCTCGCGCTGAGATTGTTGCCCTTGTGACCACAGGCAAGAAGCCCGTCGACTTTGAAATGAGTGACCATGAGACGTCTCCTTGGTGACGTGTAAAGGGTTTGACCTTTCACCACCAGGGACGTTCTTTGTAACTGACCACACGCAAATCAGCGGATTACCGGAAACGTGGCAGCGGCCGATCGACAGGTTTTAGCGATGACAGGGTGCTGCGGATCAGGGGAGTGTCCTTTTCAATGTCGTTCAGACGGTCACGGATACGCAGGGCGGTCGGGTGCCCGCCTTGATGATCGACCCAGTCGGCGATCTCTTTGCAGGCCGCGGCGAGGCGCGCTTCCCGGGCGTCGAGCAAGGTAAGAAGCGTGGTGATGGACTCTCTTTCGGACATGGAACACCTCCGTTCGGTAAACCGCTCTGAGGCAGCAAAAAGCCCGCGAAGCGCGAGCTCTCTGCCGTTGGGGCGCTGCTCCTTCAGCTCGTTTGAGTATAGACCCGTAAATGACAGCTATCAGCCGCAAGACTCATCGACGGTTACTCGGGCGCTGGCGGCATTGAGCCGCAGGCATTCTTGCCGGGCGTCTTCCTCGAGATCGTAGCCGTCGCCGATGAAGCCGCCGGTGCGGGTGTCGCTGATGCGATACCAGCCAATGGCTTCGGCAGGCTCATGAAGACTTTCTCCGGCGCGGCGACCGTGAATGATGATCTTGTTGCAATGCTTCACGACGAATATGTCTTCCATGGCGTCACCGCAGATGATGCGTGTCAGATCAACTATAGAAGCCCTGACCGATCATGCAAAAAATACACAGCTCAGTTTGTCGGCTGGAGCAACCAGCCTGAGGGGTGCCAGTGCAGGTTGTGCGTCGGGCGCAACGCTTGTCGGAATTTCTGGTCGTGTGAAACCACAACAATTGCTCCCGGAAATGTCTGCAAAGCCTGTTCAAAAGCTTCAACAGACGGCAGATCCAGATGATTGGTCGGCTCGTCGAGCAGCAACAGTTGTGCGGGAGTTTCCCTCCACAAGGCCAGCGCCAGTGCCGCTTTCAGTCGTTCGCCACCACTGAGTGAACCGCAAGGTTGCGTGGCGCGCCGGGCATCGAGCTGCAACTGAGCAAGGTAACTGCGCAGAGTGCCTTCACTCAGCGTCGAGCCTTGAGCTGTCAGCTGTTCAGTGATGGAGTGCTGCTCGTCCAGCAGATTCAGTTGCTGATCGAGAAATGCGCAAGGCACATGAGTCGTGCAATGTCCGGTGACAGCATGCAACTCCCCCGCGAGCATTTTCAGCAAGGTGGACTTGCCGCAGCCGTTTGGGCCACTGACAGCGATCCGCATCGGACCGCGCAACCAGAAGCTCAGTCTGCTTGTCGGCGCATCAGGCGGCAACCAGGGCAAACCTGCATCAATCACCGTACAGACCTGGCGCGCGGTCGGCACGCTGCTGCCCGGCAGGTTGACCAGCACACAATCCTCGGGGGTTACCTTGGCGTAGGCATCACGCACCTGAGCATTCAATTCGGATTTGCGTCGCTCATGTACAGAACGGACATGACCCATGATTTCGCGGGCGGCGCCCTTGATGGCGACGCGTTCGAAACTGGCGATGTTGGCCGTATCGGCATTGCGACTGGAGGTGGCCGCGTGTCGCTGTATGGTGTCGTGCTCGCGCCGCAACCTGATCTGTTCGCGATGGCGTTCGCTCCTGGCCTGATCGAGGCGAGCCTGCGCGGCCGCTTGATGAATTTTCTGCTGCTCTCGAAACGCCGAGTAGTTGCCACCAAACTCGTTCGCGCCTGCGGCGGTCAGCTCGACCGTGCGCTGCATGCAATCAAGCAATTGCCGATCATGACTGATGACGATCAACCCGCTTCGCCAACGTTCGAGCATGCCCAGTAGCCATTGCCGGCCGACAGCATCCAGATGGTTACTCGGCTCATCGAGAATCAACAGAGATGTGTGGTTTAAAAAGGCGCCAATCAGAGCAATGCGGGCCTGCTGACCACCACTCAGATTGCCGACCCGGTCGTCAAAGCCAGTCTTTGCCAGCCCTGCGTCATCCAGCAACCGTCGCAAACGTTCTGCGAAATCCCATTGTTCACCGACAATGTCGAAATCCTCGATTGAACCCTTGCCCTCGCTCAGACGATCAAGTGCCAGAAGAATGGCTGTGCTGCCTGTTGCGTCGGCGACTGTGAGGTTGGCTGGTACGACGGGGTTTTGTTCCATGTAGGCGGTTGTCACGGAGCAGACCACGCTACCGTTGGCTGGCTGTAAACGCCCGGCGATCAAGCGTCCCAGTACGCTTTTGCCGACGCCATTGCGCCCGACGATGGCGGTTGGTGTGTGGTCGAATTTCAGATTGATTTCATTGAAAATCGTCTCGCCATTGGCGAACTGGAAACCCAGTTGATTCAGGGAGACGAGGGCAGGCGTACGCGAGACGTGAGTCATCGGCACCTCCAAAAAATGTCGTGAACACTGACAAGCGCCTTGAAAGGCGTGTCGCGATTACATTTTTGAAGGCTTAGTTGTTCACTTCTGCGGTCATCCCGAGGAGGAGAAAGCCGCAAGCCTAGCCGAGACGTCTGCAGGGTTCAAGGTGCGGTTGCCATGTCGGCCATTCGCTCAAGAAACATTGCCAGGGCGACTTCCTCTGCGCGCAAGCCCTTGCGCACCCGAGGCCTTGGAAGTTCAGCCAGCGCGCCCAGCATGAACTGCTCGACCACAGCCGGGTGGATGTAGCACTTGCGACAGACCGCTGGCGTATTGCCCAGTTGCCGGGCGACGCCCTTGACCATCTCCAACACATGGCGTTTGGCCTCGCTTTCCGACTCCCATTGCAGCTCTCGCAATACCGCCAACGCCAGAGCACTGCCGGCCCAGGTGCGGTAGTCCTTGGCGGTGAAGTCTGCGCCGGTGAGGGTTTTCAGGTACGAGTTGACGTCTTGTGAACTGACGGTGTGCCGCTCGCCATTTTCATCCAGATACTGAAACAGATTTTGCCCCGGAATCTCCAGGCAGCGCTTGATGATTCGCGCCAGTCGCCGATCCTTCACGGTGATCTGATGCTCGATACCGCTCTTGCCCCGGAACTGGAACAGAATCGCGCTGCCATTGATCTCGACGTGCCGACTGCGCAATGTGGTGAGGCCGTATGACCGGTTATCCCGTGCGTATTGAGTGTTGCCGACACGGATCAGCGTGGCGTCAAGCAGTGTGATGACCGTGGCCATGACTTTGTCGCGGCTGAACCCCGGTGCTGCCAGCAGCGCTTCCAGTTGTTTGCGCAGCTTTGGCAACGCCATGCCGAACTCGCGCAGGCGCGAGTATTTGTCGGCATCGCGCACTTCACGCCAGCGTGGGTGATAGCGGTATTGTTTGCGCCCTCGAGCATCGCGGCCGGTGGCTTGCAGATGACCGTGAGGATCGGCGCAGATCCACACATCGGTATAGGCCGGCGGCACGGCCAGCGCATTGAGGCGTTTGACTTCGTCGGTATCGACGATTCGCTGTCCATGGGGGTCGAAGTAACAGAACTTGCCACGCAGCTTCTTGCGTGTGATTCCGGGTTGGGTGTCATCGACGTAATGCAGGTCCGAAGGCAACACTTCGGTCAGCGTGGCATCGGGCATGGCGGATTCCTTTGCGGCGGTCAACTGTTACAGCGATTGACCGCATGCCCTGCCAGTCGTGCGAACCGATTCAGGCCAGAACCGCGACTGCCTTGATCTGCGCCCACAATGCCTGGCCCGGATGCACGCCCAGTTGATCCCGCGAGTACCGTGTAATCCGCGCCAGCAGCGGCGTGCCACCGGCGTCAAGGCGAATCAGCACGTGCGCGGCATTGTCGGCAGGCATCTCGCTGACCACCCTGACCGGCAGTCGATTGAGAATGCTGCTGTGTTCGGTGTCGTGCAGCGTCAGGCTTATATCGCGGGCCTGTACTTTGCAGCGCAGTGCCTGGCCGACGTCCATCAGTGCGTGGGTCACGCGAATGCCCAGCAATGTGTCGGGCAATTGCAGGCAGAGCAACTGGTACTCGTGATCGTAGGAGATGACGTGCCCCTCGATGATCACTCCGGCGTCATCGCCCATCGCCAATGGCAGGTCCAGTCGGGCGAGGGTTTCCCCGATCGGGCCACTGGCCAATGCTTTGCCGTCTTCGAGCAACACCAGATGATCGGCCAGACGCGCCACTTCATCCTGAGCGTGGCTGACGTAAAGAACCGGTATATCGAGCTCGTCGTGCAGGCGTTGCAGGTAAGGCAGGATTTCACGTTTGCGCTGACTGTCGAGGGCTGCCAGAGGTTCGTCCATCAACAGCAATTTCGGACTGGTCAGCAAGGCGCGGGCGATGCCGACTCGCTGACGTTCGCCGCCGGACAGGTGCTGCGGATGACGTTCCAGCAAATGGCCGATCCCCAGCAGTTCGGTGGCTTGCGCCATGTCGACCCGGCGCTGGGTTCTTGCGATGCGTTTGAGGCCGAATTGCAGATTGGCCAACACCGAAAGGTGCGCAAACAGGCTGGCTTCCTGAAAGACATAGCCGAGCGAACGCTTGTGGGGCGGGACGAAAATCCCGTTATCGCTGTCCTGCCAGATTTCATCGTTGATTCTGATGAAGGCATGGGGAGCCCGTTCAAGTCCGGCAATACAGCGCAGGCAGGTGGTCTTGCCCGAACCGGACTGCCCGAACAGCGCGGTCACACCTCGCCCGGGCAGGCTTAGATCGACATCCAGGCCGAAGCCCGACCAGGCGAGTTTCAAGCGTGCTTCTATCATCGGTCAGCTCCAGCCTGAGCGCGACTTGCGGCTGGAATAGAGTGCCAGCAACACCAGGAACGAAAACACCAGCATGGCCCCGGCCAGCCAGTGTGCCTGCGAGTATTCCATGGCTTCGACGTGGTCGTAGATCTGTACCGAAACCACGCGGGTCTTGTCAGGAATATTGCCGCCGATCATCAGCACCACGCCGAATTCGCCCACGGTATGGGCGAAACCGAGGATTGCCGCGGTAACGAAACCCGGACGCGCGAGCGGCAGGATCACGCTGAAAAAAGTGTCCCAGGGATTGGCGCGCAAGGTGGCGGCCACTTCCAGTGGGCGAGTGCCGATGGCGGAAAAGGCGTTTTGTAACGGCTGCACCACAAAAGGCATGGAATAGAGCACCGAACCGATCACCAGCCCGGTGAAACTGAAGGTGAGCGTGCCAAGCCCCAGCCACTGGGTGAAATGGCCAAGAAAGCCATTCGGGCCCATTGCCAGCAACAGATAAAAACCGATGACGGTTGGCGGCAGCACCAAAGGCAAGGCGACGATGGCTCCGATGGGGCCGCGCAGCCAGGAACGGCTGCGCGACAACCACAGGGCAATCGGAGTGCCGATGACCAACAGGATCGCAGTGGTCAGAGACGCCAGTTTCAGGGTCAGCCAGATCGCCGCGAAATCGGCATTCGTCAGCGACATTTACAGCTGATAACCGTAGGACTTGATGACCGCAGCGGCTTTCGGGCTTTTGAGGTAATCAACCAGCGCCTTGGCAGCGGCGTTGTCCTTGCCTTTGTTCAGGATGACGGCGTCCTGCTTGATCGGGTCGTGCATGCTTGCCGGAACGATCCAGGCCGAGCCGCTGCTGACCTTGCCATCCTTGTAGATCTGCGAGAGGGCGACGAAGCCCAGTTCAGCGTTGCCAGTAGCAACGAACTGGTAGGCCTGGGTGATGTTCTGACCCTCGACGATCTTGGCTTTGGTCGCTTCAGTCAGTTTCAGCTTTTCCAGCACCTGAGTGGCAGCCAGGCCATAGGGCGCGGCTTTCGGGTTGGCAATGGACAGGTGCTGATACTCGTTTTTCTTCAGAACCTCGCCTTTCGCATCGACGTAACCTTCTTTAGCCGACCACAGCGCCAGGGTGCCAATGGCGTAGGTAAAGCGCGAGCCTTTGACGGTGTCGCCTTCTTTTTCCAGTTTTTCCGGCGTGGTGTCGTCAGCGGAGAGCAATACCTCGAATGGCGCGCCGTTCTTGATCTGGGTGTAGAACTGCCCGGTGGCACCATACGCGGCAACCAGTTTGTGCCCGGTGTCTTTTTCGAAATCGACGGCGATTGCCTGGATCGGTGCAGTGAAGTTGGCCGCGACGGCGACCTGCACTTCTTCGGCCTGAACAGCGCCAACGGCGAATACCGCAAGCAGGGAGGCCAGGCAGGCAGGGGCAAAACGTGAGGCACGAATGGTCATGTAACAGCTCCGTTGTTGGCAGGTGCAGCGGGCAGTTGTTGTTAGAGGGGTAGAGTGCGCCGATACGAGGGTCTGGCCCGCTATATATCTGAATATATAGCGAAATGCCGCTAAACGGAAAGTACTGGTTTCACATCAGGTGAGGGCGCGCAGCCTCTCACCCGATTGCGCTGGTTATCGAGCCAGTTTCGCCAGCGCGCCTTCAGCCAGTTGCCGGGTCAGTTCGGCGCTGCTCAGTTCCTTGCCCAGCGTGAACGCCTGGCCCGCCCACAGGTTGCTGAAGTCGGCTTCATCCTTGGCGCGCAGAGGCATCAGGGCGCCGCCAGCCAAGGGAAATGCGGGTGCCTTGCCCGACATCGGCCCCAGTTCGCGCATCACCCGGTTCAGGATCCCCCGTGCGGGACGCCCGGTGAACAGGTTGGTGACCGCTGTTTCGCTTTCTTTCGCTGTGCGCAACGCCTTGTGATGGGAAGCGCTGACTTTCGCCTCCGGAGTGAACAGGTAGGCCGTACCGACTTGCACCGCCGACGCGCCGAGCATGAAGGCGGCTGCAACCCCTCGTGCATCGGCGATCGCGCCGGCAGCGATCACCGGCACTTTGACCGCGTCGACGATTTGCGGAACGAGGGCAAAGGTTCCGACCTGGCTGCTCAGGTCATCGCTGAGAAACATGCCTCGATGCCCGCCGGCCTCGTAGCCCATGGCGATGATTGCGTCGCAACCGTTCTGTTCCAGCCAGATGGCTTCGTCGACGGTCGTCGCCGACGACAGGATTTTTGCCCCGGTGGCCTTGACCCGATCCAGCAGGGATTTTTCCGGCAGGCCGAAGTGGAAACTCACCACTTCAGGACGAAACTCTTCCAGCACTTCGCAGGCTGCTGCATCAAAAGGCGCACGATTGGAAACCGGCGTGGGAGCGTCGAAATCGGCACCGAGTTCGCGGTAGTAAGGTTCCAGCAGATTCTTCCAGTCCCGTGCCCGCTGTTCATCGGGAGCCGGCGGCTGGTGGCAGAAGAAATTGACGTTGAAGGGTTTGTCAGTGCCCTGGCGGATGGTCTTCAACTCTTCGCGCAGTTGCTCGATGCTCAACATTGCCGCCGGCATCGACCCCAGGCCACCTGCGTTGCACACGGCGATGACCATCGAAGACTGGGTGGCACCGGCCATCGGGCCCTGGATGATCGGCAGTTCGATGCCAAACAGGTCGAGAATGCGGGTATCTGGCCATTGGCTCATTGGAAAAGACTCCGAAAGACAAAACAGGGCTGGACGCTCGAGCCGGTTTTTTACCAGCAAAAGCGGGTCGAGGGCCAGCCGGGATTGTGGCTTCACGGTAATTCCGGTCAACGCCGACGCAATCCGCCACCTCCGCAGGAGTGGTTCATGAATCACCCGCCGGTTGCAGCGATTGGCGGAAAGTCGAGTGGGGCAAAATGTTGCGGTGTGCTATTTGAATGCCACAATCCCAGAATCCTTCCCCAGAGAGGCAGCCATGTTCAACGGCATTCTGATCGACAAAGACGACACCGGTTATCGCGCCAGCCTGCAGGAAATCGGCGAGCAGGAACTGCCCGAGGGCGATGTGACCGTGCGTGTGGCTTACAGCACGCTCAACTTCAAGGACGGACTGGCGATTACCGGCAGCAGTCCGGTGGTGCGCAAGTTCCCGATGGTGCCGGGGATCGATCTGGCCGGTACGGTAGACGTCAGCTCGCATCCGGACTACAAGGCTGGCGATCAAGTGTTGCTCAACGGCTGGGGCGTGGGAGAAAGCCACTGGGGCGGCCTGGCCCAGAAGGCGCGGCTCAACGGCGACTGGCTGATCCCGCAGCCCGAAGCGTTTTCCCCGGCACAAGCCATGGCCGTTGGCACGGCCGGTTACACCGCGATGCTGTGCATCATGGCGCTGGAACGTAACGGCGTGACGCCGGAGCAGGGTGAAGTACTGGTCACCGGCGCCAATGGCGGAGTCGGCAGCTTTGCCATCGCGTTGTTGCACACGCTGGGCTATCGGGTGGTGGCCTCCACGGGGCGGATCTCGGAGCATGCGTATCTTCAACAATTGGGCGCCAGCGAAATCATCGATCGCGCAACCTTGTCCGAACCTGGCAAACCATTGGCCAAGGAGCGCTGGGCGGCTGTCATCGATTCGGTCGGCAGCCATACCCTGGCCAACGCCTGCGCCAGTACCCGCGCCGAAGGTACGGTAGCGGCCTGCGGTCTGGCTCAGGGTATGGATTTCCCGGCGTCGGTGGCGCCGTTCATTCTGCGCGGGGTGACGCTGGCGGGGATCAACAGCGTGACTCAGCCCAAGGCACGACGGATCGAGGCCTGGGAGCGTCTGGCCAAGGATCTGGACTTTTCCTTGCTGCCTCTGATCAGTCACGAGATCGGCCTCGGCGAAGTGATTGAAGCGGCTCCGAAATTGCTCGCCGGCCAGTTGCGCGGACGGGTTGTCGTGGACGTCAATCGCTGACTGGGGGCGGATCTGGAAGCACTTCAAAACCCATCTGCAGCTTTCGCACCGCTACGCCACCAACTTCGAGGCCCATCCGGGCCCCGAGTCGGTGGCCATCTATTCGTCAAGAGCGGGTTTCCCGGGACAACAACTCACGCTTGCGTTCCACGCCCCAGCGATAGCCCGAAAGGTTACCGTCGCTGCGGACCACGCGGTGGCAAGGGATTGCTACCGCGAGGCTGTTGGCGCCGCAAGCCTGGGCCACCGCCCGAACCGCTTTGGGTGAGCCAATGCGCTGGGCGATATCGGCGTAACTGGCGGTGCTGCCAACCGGTATTTCGCACAGCGCCTGCCAGACCCGCTCCTGAAACGCGGTGCCCCGCACGTCCAGTGGCAGATCGAGGCCGATGGCCGGTGCTTCGATGAAACCGACGACATGGGCGATCAGTTGCTCGAACTCGGCATCAGCCCCGATCAGGTTTGCCCGGCGAAACTGATCCTGCAGGTCACAGACCAATTGATGCGGATCATCTCCCAGCAGAATCGCGCAGATTCCTCGCGCACTCTGGGCCACCAGAATGGCACCGAGCGAACACTGGCCCACCGCAAAACGAATGTCGTTGTTTTGCCCGGCAGCCCGGAAGTCGCCGGGTTTCATGCCCAGCAACTGGTCTGCTGTTTCATAGAAGCGGCTGTTGGAGTTGAAACCGGCGTCGTACAGCGCTTCGGTAACCGAGCTGCCATCCGCCAGGTGTTGCCGTACCCGACGAGACCGGTGCGCGGCAGCGTAGCCTTTGGGAGTCAGGCCGGTGGCGGCTTTGAAAACCCGATGGAAATGAAACGAACTCAGGCCAGCGGCTTGCGCGAGTTCATTGAGCGGCGGCAGGTTTTCGGCTGCTTCGATCTGGCGGCAGGCTGCCGCTACGGTCGCGGCATGTTGCGCGGCGATTTCGCTCTGATCCCTGCTCGCCCGTTTGCTGGGGCGATAACCCGCCGCTTCAGCTGCTTCGGCCGTGTCGAAGAACTCGACATTCTGCGGTTTCGGCAAGCGCGCCAGGCTGCTCGGGCGGCAATAGACGCCCGTGGTTTTGACGGCGTAGACAAATTGTCCATCCGCCCTTGGATCCCGTGCGACGACAGCGGCCCAGCGTGGATCGTCTTGAGTGCTCGAAGTGGTCGAAAGCGTTTTCATGATGGAGAGTCCGTTGACCTGTTGAATGTCAGGTTAACCAGTGCCGCCAACCGTAACACTCCGGCCCTTGCGGTCAAATTCCGCGAGGTTATCCCGCGGTGCGAAACGTCAGGTTGAAACGCTGTTCGCCCAGTTGCGGATGCCGACCGTGTCTGATCGGCAGGACGCCGTGGTAGCGCAGCCGGTCGACACCACCCCAGATCACCATGTCACCGTGCAGCAGCGAAATGCGCTGACTCCTGTCGCTGCGATTGAAGCCGCCGAACAGGAATGTCGCGGGCAAACCCAATGACAGGGAAACGATGGGCGCTGTGTAGGAGCTTTCGTCCTTGTCCTGATGCAAAGACATTTTTGCGCCGGGAATATAGCGGTTGATCAGGCAGGAATCCGGGACGAAACCGCAGAAGCCTGCCTGCAAGGCTGCTGTTTGCGCCAGTTCGCGAAACACGTCGGGCATCTGCGGCCAGGGCCGGTGGCTGATCGGATCTTCGGCCGAGTAGCGGTAACCGCCACGATCGGTGATCCAGCCAAGTGCGCCGCAACTGCTGGTGGCCACCGACATGCTGAACCCGCCAGGCGTCATCATGTGTCGCAACGGTGCGCGTTCGATGATCGACTCCAGAGCTGGCAGTAATCGTTCGGTACAGGACAGCGCGAAACCGCGCAGCACCCACGACTGCTCTCCAATCTGTTCAGAGCGGTGTGGCTGCTCGATGTCGGCGAAGAGGTCGAAATTGCTGTGCATGATGGTCAGATTGCGTCGTGAAAGATGATGCCCAGAGTATGCCGTTTTCCGCTGTGCAAGCGACTTACGCCGTGACGCATGGTGACGCGATAGTCGCCGCGCAGGCCTTTGACCGGGCGCTGGTTGACGGCAAAGATCAACGCATCGCCTTTCTTCAGATCCATCACCAGTGGGCGAGACTGCATTCTTGGGCGCTGTTCGGTCAGGACGAATTCACCACCGCTGAAATCCTCGCCAGGTTCTGACAGAAGAATCGCCACTTGCAGCGGGAATACGTGTTCGCCGTACAAATCCTGATGCAGACAGTTGTAGTCCTGAGGGCCGTATTGCAGCAAGAGCGGGGTAGGCCGCAGTTGACCGGCGGCATGGCAGCGCGCAAGAAAATCGCTGTGCAGGGGCGCAAACCGTTCCGGTATTGCCATTCGTTCATGCCAGCGGTTGGCCAAGGGGACCAGGCGCGCGTAAAGCGCACTGCGCAGGTGCTCCACCAATGGCGGCAGCGGGTAGCGCAGATACTTGTATTCGCCGCGCCCGAAACCGTGGCGGGCCATGATCACCTGCGAGCGGAACGGCTCGCTTTGCGGGTAAAGCGCACTCAGGCGATCGCAGGTTTGCGGGCGTAACAAACAACGGATGACGGTACAGCCGTCCTGATCCAGCTGTTGTTCCAGTGCGACCCAGTCGAGCGTATCGAGGGGAGAGTCGGGTGACATCGGCATACTGATTCCTTGGCTTGCGTCCAGGCGATCAGTCTAGGCAACCCGCGAGGCCGGAACACTCCGGCGCTTGCGGTCGAATTGTCATCCGCGTCTTACAACGCCTTGCTGACGCTGATGTCGCTGATCACGTCTTCGCTTTGGCCGTGCAGGGCGTCCAGCGCAGCCTTGGCTTCTTCCGGCGTGCCGTTCTCCAGCTGGGCGAATTCGAAGCGCCGCTCGCCGTTCAATTTGTACTTGATGACATATTTGGTCGTTTGGGCCACGGTCATGCTTACCTGATTGTATTGATGGGGTCGATCAGCTGAGCTTCGAGCTGGAACGGCGGATGATCTTGATCGAGTGCGTCAGGGTCGGCTTGCGAGTCACGCTGATTGCGCGGCGGCTGACGGTGTCGATGGTGATGTTCCAGAAACCGGTGCTCGGCGCGGTGATACGGGCAGGAAATGTGTCGAACGCGCCGCCGTGATAGGTGTGACGACCGCCGTTCTTGAAGCTGCGGAAGTTGGCGTCGTTCATCAGACGGATGTTGCAGGTTTGCGAGCACTGGATGACGACGATGTCGTCTTCGTTGAGATGCTCGCGCTGGTGAATAAATTTCATGGTCGCCTCCAGAAGGGCTTTTTCTACAAAATCAAAACGATAGCAAGATCAATTGGCGGCAGTTTATCAGTCCGGACAGGTTATTATCCGGCCGTCGAGCGCTGCTTTGACAATTAAAAACAGTTATTCGCGATTCCATGTGCGTTAAATGCAATAGACCTCGGAGAAAAACGGCATTCAGGCTGTCCGAGGGTCTTTATAGGAGATTCTGTATGAAGTGGGGTGTGGTCATTGTGCCGTTTGCATTGGCGATGGGTGGTTGCGCAAGTGTTTCGCAGATCAATGAAACGCTGCCGACCATGAACGTCATTTCCGGCAAAAAACCCCACGAGTACGCACAGTGTCTGGCCGACAAGCTGGCCCAAAGCCGCGGGGCCCTGCAAATGGAGCCGCACAAGGACGGCGTCAGGGTGATCGTGCCGGGGAAATTGTCGTCCGGCCCGGCGGCGGTGTTTGACATCGAGGATCGCTCTGGCGGTAGCAGCATCAAGTTGCATGAGCGCATGTCCAATGTGCCGATACGTCCACGGGATGTACGCAATGCAGCCACGGCGTGCATTTCCGGCTGATAAACTGTCAGTCACCGGTATCGATGCCGTCCAGGTCACGCCTGGACGGCATTTTCATTTCAGGAGACGTGCATGAAGCGAGAACAGGTGCGCGAGCGCCATAGAGAGGGGCTGATTGAAGCCACCCATGTGATCCAGAATCCGGCGAACCCGGGTGAATGGATCGTATTTTTCAAGAAGAGCGCCGGACGCAGTTATTTTCTGGTGGATGAAAACGACGAAGTCGAATCCTTCGACCGGCTCGACGATCTGATCGAGGTGGTACGCGGACTGGGTATCAAGTTCGCCGAGATTCACATGTAGGCCCTTACTTGCAGACCACCACAACACTGCGATTCTTGTAATTGCCGACGTCGACACCCAGCGTCTTGTCACTTTCTTTTGGCGCCGGCGTGCCGTCGGTTCCGACGATGCGGTAGCCAGTGCCGGCGCAGGAAGCATCGGCCTTTTCATAGCAGGCGGCCCAGGAATTGGCCTCACCGGAGCAGTCGATGCTCAGGCCTTGTTCACCATTGTTCAGATAAGTCGTTTCGGAAGTGGCGCAGCCGGCCAGGGCCAGAAGTGCAATCAGTGGCAGCATGCGGTGCAGGGTACGGGTGGTCATGGCGATGTCGTCTTCGGAAGGAGAGGGCTAGACGCTATGACAGCGCCGGTGTGAAAAGGTTATAGCGATTGGCCACGTCTTTGTGTGCGGGCCAAAAAAAGCCCTGCGCAGTGGCAGGGCCTGTTTGATCAGTCCTGATCCTTCCCGCGACGCTTCGGTGCAGGAGGTGTGTAATCAAGCACCGCGGCTACCTCAATTGCCATCGCTTCAGTGGGCAATGGGCCGGATACATCTTCGCCGTTGGCGGCGGTGATATGCCACTGGCCATCTTTTGCCTTGGCGACGGTGTACCCGTTGATGATTTTTGCTGCGGACATCTAGCGGCCTCGTTGGCTGGTTCAAAGGCTTCATGATAACGGGAAACGGGCGAACGGGCGCGGGTCGATGCGGTGTTCCTGAATCTTTGGGCTACGCTCAATGCGCAGCTTCTGCGTGCGGATTGAACTATCCGCCAGAATATTTCTCTATGTTGACATCGGTTAGCCAGTGCGGGGCATTGTAAGGTGCACGCCGCCTGATTAGACTGCGCCGAAACTCGTACACACAGCCCTTTCAAGGACTTATATGATCAAGAAATGCTTGTTCCCAGCAGCCGGTTACGGTACTCGCTTCCTTCCAGCGACTAAGGCCATGCCCAAAGAAATGCTGCCGGTGGTAAACAAGCCACTGATCCAGTACGGCGTCGAAGAAGCTCTGGATGCTGGTCTGACTGAGATCTCCATCGTGACCGGCCGTGGCAAGCGTGCTCTGGAAGACCACTTCGACATCAGCTACGAGCTGGAAAACCAGATCAAAGGCACCGACAAGGAAAAATACCTGGTTGGTATCCGCAAACTGTTGGACGAGTGCTCGTTCTCCTACACCCGTCAGACTGAAATGAAAGGCCTGGGTCATGCGATCCTGACCGGTCGTCCGCTGATCGGCGATGAGCCGTTCGCCGTAGTGCTGGCGGACGACCTGTGCGTCAACCTCGAAGGCGACGGCGTGCTGACCCAGATGGTCAAGCTGTACAAGCAGTTCCGCTGCTCGATCATTGCCATTCAGGAAGTCGATCCGCAAGAAACCAGCAAGTACGGCGTAATCGCCGGCGAGATGATCCGCGACGACATCTACCGCGTACACAGCATGGTCGAGAAGCCAAAGCCGGAAGATGCTCCGTCGAACCTGGCGATCATCGGTCGTTATATCCTGACCCCGGACATCTTCGACCTGATCGAACAGACCGAGCCAGGGAAGGGTGGTGAAATCCAGATCACCGACGCCCTGATGAAACAAGCCCAGAACGGTTGCGTAATGGCCTACAAGTTCAAGGGCAAGCGTTTCGACTGCGGTGGTGCTGAAGGCTACATCGAGGCAACCAACTTCTGCTTCGAAAACTTCTACAAGACTGGCAAGGCCTACTGATAGCGCCTGATCTGTCTGAAGGTGCGTCACACGGTCTGAATCGTGTGACGCTAAAAACAAACGCCCCGACATGTTCGGGGCGTTTGCGTTTGTGGGGAGAAATAGTGCATCTCGATTCGATACGCGATGCAACGTCAAACAAATGTTCGATTGTCAGCTGACATATTCGCTGCTGAACTGACTCGTCTTCGCCAGGGAGGTGCGAAGGAGAGCGTTTGACAGCTCACTACCGAGCAGACCTGCAGCTTCCAGCGTTTTTGAGCGATGTTCAGACGATGCTGGCAAGTGAAACGCTGGCTGGCGCTCATCATGTGGCGACGGGGTTGGCGGGGGATCAAGCGCAACAGTTGATGCAGCAGGCGGGAAGTGCATTTGCGGGCGGAATTGCATTGGCATCGTGGCTCGCTTTCGGCCTGGCGCTCGTAGCGATTCTGATCGCCTGGCATACGTTGCGGCTGCCAAAAATTCAACCGGCAGAAAGCCATTAATCAAATGCTAACGGTAGCACCTCCCGGTATTGCCCGTCCCTGTGCAGTAGAGACTTGCTCAATAAGCGTCTGCGGGTATGCTGATCGCCTGCCGAGGAGATAGAAATGGCCTACGATTTTGACCTTTATGTGATTGGTGCCGGTTCCGGCGGTGTACGGGCTGCGCGTTTTGCTGCCGGGTTCGGTGCGAAAGTGGCGGTGGCCGAGAGCCGTTATCTGGGCGGTACCTGCGTCAACGTCGGTTGCGTACCGAAAAAACTGTTGGTGTACGGCGCCCATTTTGCCGAAGACTTCGAACAGTCCTCGGGTTTTGGCTGGAATCTGGGCGAGGCGGATTTCGATTGGGCCACGCTGATTGCCAACAAGGATCGCGAGATCAATCGCCTGAACGGCATTTATCGCAATCTGCTGGTCAACAGCGGCGTGACCCTGCATGAGGCTCACGCGAAAATCGTTGGTCCGCACGAAGTCGAGGTCAATGGCGAGCGATACACCGCGAAGAATATTCTGATCGCCACCGGTGGCTGGCCGCAGATCCCCGAGATTCCGGGGCATGAGCATGCGATCAGCTCGAACCAGGCGTTCTTCCTCAAAGAGCTGCCCAAGCGTGTACTGGTCGTCGGTGGCGGTTACATCGCCGTCGAATTTGCCGGAATCTTCCATGGTCTGGGCGCCAACACGACGTTGCTGTATCGCGGCGATCTGTTCCTGCGCGGTTTTGACGGTTCGGTACGTAACCATCTCAAGGAAGAGCTGACCAAGCGCGGCATGGATCTGCAGTTCAATGCCGATATCGAGCGGATCGACAAGCAGGTGGATGGCAGCCTGAAAGCGACCCTCAGGGATGGTCGCGTGCTGGAGGCCGATTGCGTGTTCTACGCCACCGGCCGACGTCCGATGCTGGACAACCTGGGGCTGGAAAACACTGATGTGCAGCTCGACGACAAAGGCTTCATCAAGGTCGATGAACAATATCAGACCACTGAGCCATCAATTCTGGCGTTGGGCGATGTCATCGGTCGTGTGCAGTTGACGCCGGTGGCGCTGGCTGAAGGCATGGCGGTGGCGCGGCGTCTGTTCAAGCCTGAGCAATACCGCCCGGTGGATTACAAGATGATCCCGACGGCAGTGTTCAGTCTGCCGAATATCGGCACCGTCGGCCTGACCGAAGAAGAGGCCCGGGAAGCGGGTCACGACGTGGTGATCTACGAAAGCCGTTTCCGCCCGATGAAGCTGACCCTGACGGACTGCCAGGAGCGCACACTGATGAAGCTGGTGGTCGATGGCAAATCTGACAAGGTGCTGGGCTGTCACATGGTTGGTCCGGATGCCGGCGAGATCGTGCAGGGGCTGGCAATTGCGTTGAAGGCTGGCGCCACCAAGCGTGACTTCGACGACACCATCGGGGTGCACCCGACGGCGGCCGAAGAGTTTGTCACGATGCGTACGCCGGTCGGCGTTTAAGTCTTTTTCGGTTCTGCTGCGTCTGGCGCTGCCGCAACGGTGGTAGCCAGGCGCAGGCTGTCTTGCACCTTGGTCAATTCCTTCTCCAATGACTGATTGAGCTGCGACTGCTCGTCGACGCTCTGCTTGAGCGTCTGGCTCTCCAGCAGCGCCACGCGCAGGCGTTCCTGGAGGAGGGTGCGCTCGCTGTCGACACGCGTCGCTTGCTCCAGCAATTGATCCTGACGCTGATTGCTGTGCTTGAGCTGATCCTGCATCAGGCTCAGTTCGCGCATGGTGCCGCGATTCTCGGTCAGCAGGCGTTCGTTGTCGCGGTGCAGCTGGGTGATCTCGTCCTGGCGTACCAGCGCGCTTTGTTGCGCCTGGCGCAACTCCATCTGCAACTGCTGAACCTGAGTTTCGTGACGGCTTTGCTCCTGCTCGCGCTGTTCCTTGATGGCGTTGCGGTAGTGCTCAAGCGCATCACGGGCGTGCAGGTGTTTTTCTTCCAGCGAGCGGATCTGCTCGTCCTTGTCCTGCAGGCGCAATTCAAAATCGGCCAGCGCCTGATTCAGTCCGGCGTTGCGGGTCTGCTCGGTCTGCAGCATCGAGCGGGTATCGCTCAGGGCTTCGGATTCCTTGGCCAGCGCGGCAGCCTGGATGTCGTGCTTCTTCTCCAGTTGCGCATGGTCCTGACGAAGCTGATTCAGCTCGTCCTCCAGTGCCTGACGCTGTTGCTCGTACTGCTCGCGAGCCTGGTCAATCGGCTCCTGTGCCTGTTCTTTCAGGCGTTGCGCCAGGCGCGTGACGAGGGCGAGGAGTTCGTCATCGACAGGTTCTGCCGACGGATCGGCCGGTTCGCTGCCGTCATCCAGTTCCTTCAGATAACGATGAATCGTGGTTTTGGAACCCGTATTGCCCAGCTCGATGCGTACTGCGTCGATGCTGGGGTGTTCGCCACGGGCGAGGATCGCTGCGCGCGCGATCTGGACTACTGCTTTGTTAACGCCGCCACGGGCCATATGTGCTCCTACGATTACGTACTGTGGTACATGCCACCAAAGTACGAAGTGTACCATGCCGGAAATAAAGTTAAATGTTTCAAGATAAACGGGCGGGATATACTGGTATTACCCCGTGTGAAGCGCCAGAATCCGCTTTTCAATCTTCAAATCAGTACATCTGCGAGAAATCAGCCCATGAGCGATATCGATCGCTATCTGCAAGCCGCCACCCGTGACAACACCCGCCGCAGCTATCGTGCGGCCGTCGAGCACTTTGAAACGGTATGGGGCGGGTTTCTGCCCGCGACGGCTGACAGCATCGCGCGCTACCTGGTGGCTCACGCGGGCGTGCTGTCGGTCAATACGCTGAAGCTGCGTTTGTCGGCACTCGCGCAGTGGCATAACAGTCAGGGGTTCGCTGATCCCACCAAGTCGCCGGTGGTGCGCAAAGTGTTCAAAGGCATCCGCGCGCTGCATCCCGCGCGGGAAAAACAGGCCGAGCCGTTACAGTTGCAGGATCTTGAGCAGACCGTTGCCTGGCTAGAGCAGGAAATGAAAGAGGCCCGAGAAAATCAGGACCGGCCGTTGCTACTCAGAGCCTGTCGGGATCGAGCGTTGATTCTTCTGGGCTTCTGGCGCGGCTTTCGCAGTGATGAGTTGTGCCGGGTGCAAATCGAGCATGTCCAGGCCCACGCCGGTAGCGGCATCACCCTGTACTTGCCGCGCAGCAAGGGCGATCGGGAGAATCTCGGTCAGACCTATCAGGCGCCTGCATTGCTGAAGCTGTGCCCGGTGCAGGCCTACATCGACTGGATCACCGAAGCAGCATTGGTGCGGGGCCCGGTGTTTCGCGCCGTCGACCGCTGGGGCAATCTGAGCGAGGAGGGCTTGCACGCCAACAGTGTGATTCCGTTGCTGCGTCAGGCCCTGGAACGCGCCGGGATCTCTGCCGAACGCTATAGCAGCCACTCACTGCGGCGCGGCTTTGCAACGTGGGCACATCAAAGTGGCTGGGACCTCAAATCGCTGATGAGTTACGTCGGCTGGAAGGATATGAAGTCCGCCATGCGCTATGTTGAAGCGAGCCCTTTTCACGGGATGGCCCGGATTACGGATAAGCCGCTGTCGCCATAGATATCGTTTTCTTCTATTAATAACCTCAGCTAATAGCGAAAACAAATCAGCAGCATCAGGTTTGCCAATGAGCCATCCGTCGAGTGAGTGGGTAGGATTCACCCATCGAATTCACAACCCTGACGGAGAGTCATCAATGCCTATCATCAACAGCCAAGTAAAACCGTTCAAAGCTACCGCGTTCAAAAACGGCGACTTCGTACAAGTCTCGGACGCTGACCTGAAAGGCAAATGGTCCGTAGTGTTCTTCTACCCGGCCGACTTCACCTTCGTTTGCCCAACCGAGCTGGAAGACCTGGCTGACAACTACGCTGCCTTCCAGAAACTGGGCGTAGAGATCTACAGCGTTTCGACCGACACCCACTTTGCCCATGCTGCCTGGCACAACACTTCGCCAGCCATCGGCAAAATCCAGTACACCATGATCGGCGACCCGACTCAGGTGATCTCCCGCAACTTCGACGTGCTGATCGAAGAAGCTGGTCTGGCGGATCGTGGCACCTTCGTGATCAACCCTGAAGGCCAGATCAAAATCGTTGAACTGAACGATGGCGGCGTTGGCCGTGACGCTTCCGAGCTGCTGCGCAAGATCAAGGCTGCTCAGTACGTTGCTGCACACCCAGGCGAAGTTTGCCCAGCCAAGTGGAAAGAAGGCGAGGCCACTCTGGCTCCGTCCCTGGACCTGGTCGGCAAGATTTAAGTCTGTGACACGCAATGCAGGGCGGAACTCCGCACCTACCTAAGTAAGCTGCACCGCCCAATAGAAAAGCCCGGGCGAGATTCGCTCGGGCTTTTTTTCGCCTCAAATACAGTCAGGAGATCGCCCGTATGTTGGACGCCAATCTTAAAGCCCAGTTGAAATCGTACCTGGAACGGGTCACCCAGCCGATCGAGATCGTTGCTTCACTCGACGACGGTGCGAAATCCCGTGAAATGCTCGACCTGCTGAAAGACGTTGCCAGTCTTTCGCACCAGATTACTTTGATCGACAGCGGCGACGATGCACGCAAGCCGTCGTTCTCGATCAACCGCCCCGGTGCCGACATCAGCCTGCGTTTCGCCGGCATCCCGATGGGCCATGAATTCACTTCGCTGGTGCTGGCCCTGCTGCAAGTCGGCGGCCACCCTTCGAAGGCCAGTGTCGAAGTGATCGAACAGATCCGCTCGCTCAAGGGCGAGTTCAATTTCGAGACTTACTTCTCGCTGTCCTGCCAGAACTGCCCGGACGTGGTTCAGGCGCTGAACCTGATGGCCGTGCTGAACCCGAACATCCGCCACGTCGCCATCGACGGCGCGCTGTTCCAGGACGAAGTCAACGATCGCAAGATCATGGCCGTGCCAAGCATTTACCTGAATGGCGAAAACTTCGGCCAGGGCCGCATGGGCCTGGAAGAAATCCTCGCCAAACTCGATACCGGCGCCATCGAGCGTCAGGCCGAGAAAATCAGCGCCAAGCAAGCCTTTGATGTGCTGGTGGTTGGCGGTGGCCCGGCCGGTGCGTCGGCAGCGATCTATGCCGCACGTAAAGGCATTCGCACCGGTGTTGCAGCCGAGCGCTTTGGCGGTCAGGTGCTGGACACCATGGCCATCGAGAACTTCATTTCCGTGCAGGAAACCGAAGGCCCGAAACTGGCGACCGCGCTGGAAGAGCACGTCAAGCAGTACGACGTCGACATCATGAATCTGCAGCGCGCCGACAAGCTGATCCCGGGCAAGCATGGCGAGCTGCATGAAGTCCACTTCGCCAGCGGCGCGACCCTCAAGGCCAAGAGCGTAATTCTGGCGACGGGTGCGCGGTGGCGTGAAATGAACGTGCCGGGCGAGCAGGAATACCGCAACAAAGGCGTGGCGTACTGCCCGCACTGCGACGGTCCGCTGTTCAAAGGCAAGCGTGTGGCGGTGATTGGCGGCGGTAACTCCGGCGTCGAAGCGGCCATCGATCTGGCTGGCATCGTGTCCCACGTCACCTTGCTCGAGTTCGATGTACAACTGCGTGCCGACGCTGTGTTGCAACGCAAGCTGCACAGCCTGCCGAATGTCACCGTGATCACCAGTGCGTTGACCACTGAAGTCACTGGCGATGGCCAGAAGGTCAACGGTCTGCGCTACAAGGATCGCAATACTGACGAACTGCGCTCGGTCGAGCTGGAAGGGATCTTCGTGCAGATCGGTTTGCTGCCCAATACCGACTGGCTCAAAGGCACCATCGAGCTGTCGCCGCGCGGCGAGATCATCGTCGACAACCGCGGTGAAACCTCGATCCCCGGCATCTTTGCTGCCGGTGACGTGACCACCGTGCCGTACAAGCAGATCGTGATTGCGGTGGGCGAGGGCGCCAAGGCTTCCCTCAGCGCTTTCGATCACTTGATCCGGACTTCGGCCCCGGCATAAATCCCGGGCCTGAAAAAAGAAAAACCCCATCAGCGATGATGGGGTTTTTTCGTTGCGCGGTGCTTTCTACCCAGGTTCAGCTTTACAGCGGCGCTGGCTGGATGATCTCGACCCAGTAACCATCCGGATCCTTGATGAACGCCAGGCTTTTCATGCGGCCATCGGTCAGGCGCTTCTGGAAGTCGCAGCCCAGTTCTTCAAAGCGTGCACAAGCCGCGACGATGTCCGGGACCGAAATGCAGATGTGGCCGAAACCGCGCGGGTCAGTGTTGCCATTGTGGTAGGCGAAATCGGCATCGCTTTCGGTGCCGTGGTTGTGGGTCAGTTCCAGGATGCCGGGGATCGACTTCATCCACTCGGTACGCGCAGCGGCATCGGCCGGGATCTGCGACTTGTCGACCAATGCGAGGAAGTACAGGCTGAATTCCGCTTCCGGGAAATCACGCTTCTCTACCAGCGAGAAGCCCAGTACACGGGTGTAGAAGTCCAGCGACTTGGTGATGTCCTTGACGCGCAGCATGGTGTGGTTGAACACAAAGTTGCGGGTTGCGCTGTCCGGGGTGGCGGTCACGCCAGGGAAGGTGTTCAGTTCTTGCAGGCTCATGAGCCCTCCGTAACAAATTGGGGCGAGTGAATGGGCGCAATGATACGCATGCGTTGCGGCATCGCCAAACCGAAAGCGCGGGCTTGCCCTGCGAGCGGGCGAGCCTCAGACTTTATGGTTCAATCTGCGAGTGCCTCTGGTAATGATCCGACCGTTCAAATCGCTGTTCGTTTTCTTCGGCTTGTCCCTCGTTGCCATTGCAGCCCTGGCGGACGCTCCGAGCATTACCTGGCCGTCCGGCTGGCAAGTTGAAGCGTTGCCCGACACAACGCCGGAAGTTACCCGTCAGCGGGCGGCGAAGACCG
Source organism: Pseudomonas sp. 58(2021) (assembly GCF_017491585.1). Lineage (NCBI taxonomy): Bacteria > Pseudomonadati > Pseudomonadota > Gammaproteobacteria > Pseudomonadales > Pseudomonadaceae > Pseudomonas > Pseudomonas sp. 58(2021). The sequence goes on along the minus strand of NZ_JAFGYZ010000010.1, from coordinate 54,644 downwards.
ACGCCGATGGTAATCAGGTGATGGTGATGGAGTTGACGATGACGCGTGTGGAGACAGGTCATCAGGTCAATCTGCAAGGCGTGTTGCTGGAGATGCGCAAGTCGGTGCAGAAGGACTTTTTCCAAGGGGGCTACCAGAGTGTCTGCAACAAGGTTCATCCCAGTACGCTGGGTTCATTGGCAGCGCTTGAAACCACTTGTACTGTCACTGAGAACGGGCGTCATGTGTTGTCGCAAACACTGGTCGCCGCAGTAGAGGCGGACAAGGCGTATGTACTTTCGTATGCCGGGCAAGCCGACGTTTACAAGGCCAGCGCGGATGAAATTGCGAGCGCAAGAAACAGCCTGAAATTTTAATCGGCTGTTCGCTGGTCAACGGGCTTCCAGATACCGAAAGTAATTAAATACAAAGTTGTTCGCCTGGCAGGTGCGCAACATCCGGAAGCATAGTTTCAGCGTGCGACGGAGATTTTGCTGCCAACTTTTTCAACAAGAAAATGTTGCATTTGTTAAATGTTGTCCAAAAAAAAGCCCTGCATTTGCAGGGCTTTTATGTTTGCCAGGGATTAACCGCGCAACCAGGAATCAACGGTGGCTGCACCGTATTGTTCCTTCCAGGCCTTCAGGCCGCGATGGTTGCCACCCTTGGTCTCGATCAGCTCGCCGGTGTGCGGGTTCTGATAGACCTTGACCACGCGAGCGCGGCGGGTTTTAGGTGCCGAGGCCTGTTGCAGGCCGGATTTTGCCGGATTCGGATCGAGGATGGCGATGATGTCTTTCAGGCCTTTGCCGTAGGTTTTCATCAGCCCCTGGAGCTTTTCTTCGAATTCGATTTCTTTCTTGAGCCCGGCATCGTTCTTCAGCGATTCCAGCTGCTTGAGCTGTTCCTGAAGGGCCTTTTCAGCTGCACGAAATTCAGCGAGTCTGGACAATATCTTTACTCCAATAGTGTGTTTGGCTGATACCAACCGCAAACAAAGCTATAAGCCAAGAGCCTTGAAGCGACTCGGTGATAGTGGCTCACCTGCCAGTCTTGCAACAGGTAAGAAAAATTGTAGTAGTTAATGCGACGAGAGTAAATCCTGACTTTTTCTTTATGTAAAAAACGGCGATGTCTTGAATCAATTTCGTGCGCGCTGTCGGCAAGCCCGGATTTATCAGGCCAAGTTAATGGTGAGTTAATGCGTCAATGAAGTCTATGGCAGAAACGGGCTTGCCGAACAGGTAGCCTTGCAGAAAGTTGACGTGATGCGCCGCCAGGTAATCGCACTGGGCTTGTGTCTCTACACCCTCGGCCACAGTTCCCAGATCCAGTTTGGCGCATAGCTCGATGATGCTGTCCAGAATGTGTCGTGACAGGGCATCTTTATCGATCATGGCGACGAACGTCTGGTCGATCTTGAGGAAGTCGACATTGAGTGTTCTCAGGTAACCCAGGCTCGAATGACCGGTGCCGAAGTCGTCGATGGCGATCTTTACGCCCATGGCGCGCAGTTGCTCAAACAGTTTATGGGTGATGTCGGTGGGCTCGATCAGTTCCCGCTCCGTCAACTCAAGTACCAGGCTGACACTATCGGGCGCGAATGCCGCCAGGAACTCCCGACAGTCTTCCACCAATTCAAGATCGTGGCAGTGGCTGGCTGTAATGTTGATTCCGATGTGGAAGGGGGCTTCGAAGGAAGAAGACAGCGGCCCGAGCACGACAGCGGTCTGCTGCATCAATGAACGGGTCATCGGCACGATCAGCCCGGAATGTTCGGCAAACGGTATGAACAGGTCCGGACGTACCAGGCCTTCTCTGGGATGATTCCAGCGCATCAGTACTTCGCAGCCCGACCAGCGTTTGCTGTCGCCATAGACCACCGGTTGAAAGTAGGGAATGAACTCTCCGGCCTCCAGCGCGCGCAGCATTTCGTGACTGGGGGATGTTGCGCGGTTCTGCACGAAATAACCGATTGCTCCGGATACCGCCCCGAAGAAAATCAACAGACTGAACAGCGGCGGATATTCGTCGCTCATGTAGTTCCAGATTTTATCTTCAGGGAAACCGGCGCTCACCGTGTAGGCATAGTGTGGAGAGTTCAACGTACTCTGGGCCACCGGCAACTCGGGAAGGGCGCCTTGATGCACCTTGCCGTCGGCTGAAAGCCAGTTGTTGCCGACCTGCAGCAATAACAATGTCTGCCGGCCGATCAGGCGCAGGATATTGCTCAAGTGATAGCCGTCCAGCGTCGTCAGGGCGCCGCCCCGGCCATCGTTCAGTCGATACACCAGCAGCGCCGTATCCGGCGTAACCGGGTTGCCGTTCATGAGCCATAACTTGCCCTGGGTGTAGTCCCCCGGATTGACGGCTTCCTTGAAATCACCGAACAACGAACTGCAATAGAGGTTGTTGTCCCACACCAGATTGGTCGAGCGCACGAACGGGCGGCGGGTGACCTGTTCGCGCAGTGCCAGTTTGACGTTCTCGCAGGGCTGGCCAGCCAGCGGCAGCAATTCCCGGGCGGACTGGGCGGTGTTGTCGAGCATCAGATCAAACTGGCGCAAAGCTTCCTCGGCGGTTTGTCGGGAACTCTGCTCCAGCGTACGTTCGGCCTGTATATGAAGAATGACGGTGCCGATGAGGATCGGCAGCAAGCCGCACAACAGTGTCACGATGATTCGGGTACTGCGTTTGCGGCGGGGCCTGACGGTCAGAGGCATGGGCGCATCCTGTTGCGATGGTGTGGGGCTCTCGACTGCAGGCGGGGCAAGGGTGCACCTTCCGGAAAGCGATGGAGCTGTGCCCATGATAGTTGGCCGTTGGAACTCGTGCCGCTCAGCGGTAATCCAGCGTTGTTGCCAATTTGATGAATGCCAGGGTCGCGGGTGAAGCCTGGCGTTTATCGAGTACGGCCAGACCGATGTGTCGTTGCACGGCCGGTGACAATGGCTTCTTCACATAGCGCGGATCCGGCTCGTCCGGGAGGGAACCTTCGGCAACGATCGTGATGGCGTCGCCCCGGCTCACGGTATCGAGGGTGCTCAGCAGTTGCGAGCACCGGTAGCGGATATTCGGGCTCAGCCTTGCCGCGTTGAACAGTCGCGATACCAGTTCCGAAGAGCCGGCTTCGGTGAGTACGAACGGGTCGCTGCACAGATCGTTCAGGCTCAGTGCCGCCTGCGTGGCCAGAGGATGGTCGAGCGGGAGCAGGGCGACCATCCGATCTTCCATCAGGGCGAACGTATCGAAGCGTTCTTCGGGCAACACCACGAAACCGATATCGATCCGTCGCGCATCAAGCCACTGGAGCACCTGGCGGTCCGGCCCTTCGTCGATGTGAACCTCGATGCCCGGGTGCACCTGGCGGAAATGCCGGAGGATTCGCGGCAGCAACCTGATCGATGAGGTCGGGCCGAACGAGCCGATGCGCAAGGTGCCGCTTTTCAGCCCGCGCGCATCGGCGGCTTCCTGGCGCAACGTGTTGGCCAGCCCGAGCATGGCCCGCGCGCGCAACAGCAACTGCTCGCCAATGTCGCTGAGTTCCACTTGCGATTGATGCCGGCGAAATAAATCGACACCCAGTTCCTGCTCCAGCGACTTCAAGGCGTGGGACACCGCCGATTGCGAGATCCCCAGGCGATGGGCCGCGAGGGTGAAGCCGCGCAGTTCGGCCACCAGCGAAAAGATTTCGAGCTGGGTCAAGGTCATGAGTAAAAGCTCATTTTACGATGATCAATAATGACTCGAATGATACGGCATCCGCCCGTTGAGTCGTTGAGAGCGTTATGAATAGTCATGAATCAATCCGTCCGGAGACCTCGGACATGCCCGTCTATCTGAATCTGGCCATGGTCACCATGATCTGGGGCGGGACCTGGGTCGCCGGGCGCATGCTGGCCGGCAGCCTGAGCCCGATCCTTGCGGCCAGCCTTCGATTCCTGCTGGCCAGCGTCGCGTTGCTCGGATTTCTGTGGCTGGCGCGAATTCCTTTTGCGCGACCCACCGGCCGGCAATGGCTGCAACTGGTGTCGCTGGGTTTCTTCGGGATCTTCTTCTACAACCTGTGCTTCTTTTACGGCTTGCAATACATCAATGCGTCGCGGGCATCGCTCATCGTCGCGTTGAATCCGGCGGTGATCGGTCTGGCTTCATGGCTTTTGTTCAAGGAGCAAATGAGTCGATCCAAAATCATCGGCATTCTGGTGTGTATCGGCGGCGCCGGTGTGGTGATCGTCAGCCGTGATCCACAATGGCTGACTACGCCGCCAGACGCCTGGCTGGGTGATCTGCTGATTTTCGGCTGCGTAATCGGCTGGGGCGTTTATTCGCTTTTTTCCTCCAGCCTTAATCACAGCATCGGCCCGTTGCAGACCGTTACGTTTTCGATCGTACTCGGTACGCTGATGCTTTGGGTGCTGGCTGCCATTCACGGTGAGGTGAGCGTGCAACCGGTGGCCAATCTGGGCACGATGCAATGGCTGAGCCTGATCTACCTGGGCGTACTCGGCTCGGCGGTGGCCTACATCGGTTACTACGACGGTATCCGCAAATTGGGTGCAACTCGCTCTGGCGTGTTCATCGCGCTCAACCCGCTGACTGCCGTGCTGGCCGGTGCCATCCTGCTGGGTGAACCAGTGACGATCCCCATGGGGCTGGGCGGCGCACTGATCCTGACGGGCATTTACCTGTGCAACAAACCCCTTGCACCGGGCCGAAAAAAGCGGATTTTATAGAGAGGGCAGACAACCCTATTTACGCTGTGTAGAATCGGGTTACGCATACAATAATAATCGTCTTCTGGCAGCAGAAGCCTCGCCCGCAAGAGCCTTGGGTCGACAATGAAGATATTCGGGTTTCAACTGATCTACGGTGACTTCCTCGCCCGCAGTGTGCGTGGCATCTCCTGTGCGCCACCCACCGGTCTCAGCATTACTGACAAATAACTCTGGTTAATTGATAAGAATGATGAGGCGCCAACCATGGCAGATTTATACGAAAACCCAATGGGCCTGATGGGCTTCGAGTTCATCGAGTTCGCATCGCCGACGCCTGGCACCCTGGAGCCGATCTTCGAGATCATGGGCTTCACCAAGGTCGCGACCCACCGTTCCAAGAACGTGCACCTGTATCGCCAGGGCGCGATCAACCTGATCCTCAACAACGAACCCCACAGCGTTGCTTCGTACTTCGCGGCCGAACACGGCCCGTCCGTTTGCGGCATGGCGTTCCGGGTCAAGGATTCGCAAAAGGCCTACAACCGCGCACTGGAACTCGGCGCCCAGCCGATCCACATCGAAACCGGTCCGATGGAACTGAACCTGCCGGCGATCAAGGGCATTGGCGGCGCGCCGCTGTACCTGATCGACCGTTTCGGCGAAGGCAGCTCGATCTATGACATCGACTTCGTGTTCCTCGAAGGCGTTGACCGCAACCCGGTCGGTGCCGGCCTGAAAATCATCGACCACCTGACCCACAACGTGTACCGCGGTCGCATGGCCTACTGGGCCAACTTCTACGAGAAGCTGTTCAACTTCCGCGAGATCCGTTACTTCGACATCAAGGGCGAATACACCGGCCTGACCTCGAAAGCGATGACCGCTCCGGACGGCATGATCCGCATCCCGCTCAACGAAGAATCGTCGAAGGGTGCCGGGCAGATCGAAGAGTTCCTCATGCAGTTCAACGGCGAGGGCATTCAGCACGTGGCGTTCCTTACTGACGACCTGGTCAAGACCTGGGATCAGCTGAAGAAAATCGGCATGCGCTTCATGACCGCGCCGCCGGACACCTACTACGAAATGCTCGAAGGCCGTCTGCCGAACCACGGCGAACCGGTCGATCAGTTGCAATCGCGCGGCATCCTGCTCGATGGTGCGTCGGATAAAGAAGACAAGCGTCTGCTGCTGCAGATCTTCTCGGAAACCCTGATGGGCCCGGTGTTCTTCGAATTCATCCAGCGCAAGGGCGATGATGGTTTCGGCGAAGGCAACTTCAAGGCACTGTTCGAATCGATCGAACGTGACCAGGTGCGTCGTGGCGTGCTCGCTACCGAGTAATCCGCATCAGATGTAAAAAAGCCCGGCCTGCAGAAATGCAGGCCGGGCTTTTTATTGCGCGTCTTACGGGCGCCGTTGGCGCATCAGATGCTTGAACCCTTCAAACACCAGTACTACCACCGCGAGCCAGATCGGGATGTAAGTCAGCCATTCACCGGGCTTGATGCTCTCGCCCAGCAACAGCGCCACACCGAGCAGCAACACCGGCTCAACGTAACTCAACAAACCAAACAGGCTGAACGGCAGCAAGCGGCTGGCGATGATGTACACCACCAGCGCCGACGCACTGATCACACCGAGCAGTGGAATCAGCCACGTCAGCGCCGGGTACTGATCGAACACGCCGAAACCCTGTTCGCCGCCGCGCACAAACCAGTACGCCACCGGCAACATCAGCGTCATGTCGACCCACAAACCGCCGAGGTTGTCGGTCTTGAGGTATTTGCGCAGCACGAAATACAACGGGTAACCGACAACTACGACCAGCGTCGCCCAGGAAAACCCGCCGATCTGATACAGCTCGTTCAACACGCCGAGGCTGGCAAAAAACACCGCGACTTTTTGCAGGTATGACAGGTTTTCGCCATAAGCGATGCGTCCGGTCAGCACCATGGCCAACGGCAACAGGAAATAACCCAGCGATACATCGAGGCTGTAGCCGTTGAGCGGCGCCCACATGAACAGCCACAACTGCATGCCCAGCAATGCAGACGACAGGATCAGGCCACCGATCAGCTTCGGCAGCGCAGGGATCCGGCGCAGCAGCTCCAGCGCCCGCCGCCATTCGCCGGACAACATCATGAACACGGTCATGCAGGGCACGGTCAGCAGCATCCGCCAACCGAAAATTTCCACGCCGCTCAACGGAGTGAGCAACGAGGTGTAGTAATACATGACGGCAAACAGCGTCGAGGCTGTTACCGAAAGAGCGATACCTTTAGACAAACTGTCCTCGCGGGGGTGATGGTCAAACGGGGCGCGCAGGATACGTGGTTTTTGTGGTGAATATTGGTCGGAGTGGTCAATATTTTCTACATGAGTTCAAAAGCCCCTCATCGGAACGCCGCCCGCCTAACCCTCTCCCGGAGGGAGAGGGGACTGACCGAGGTGTCTCACGAGTTTCAGCGACGTGAAAGTCCGAGTCGATTACGGATTCAACACAACAGCTTCAGGCAAAAGCGTAGCTTCAATTTCCCCCAATCGGTTCCCTCTCCCCCCGGGAGAGGGATAGGCGGGCGGCGTTCCGATGAGGGCAGCGATCTCACGCCGAACGCGGTTTACGCCCAGACACAAAATGGCTCACATCATTAAACCCCGGCGTAGATGCATGCCCCGGCGTCACCAGCGAGTCGATAAACGCCTCATCCTGCGCCGTGATCTTCACCGCTTGCGCCTTGGTGTACGCATCCCATTGTTCTTCCGTACGCGGCCCGACAATCGCCGACGTCACCGCGCCGTTGTTCAGCACCCAGGCAATCGCAAACTCGACAATCCCGACCCCGCGCTCTTTGGTGTAGTGCTGGATCTGCTGGGCAATGCGCAACGACTCCACGCGCCATTCAGTCTCCAGAATCCGTTTGTCCTGACGCCCGGCGCGGCTGTTGGCGTCCGGGGTCACGTCCGGTGCGTATTTGCCGCTGAGCACGCCACGGGCCAGCGGGCTGTAAGGCACCACGCCGAGGCCGTAGGTCTGGGCGGCGGTGATCTGCTCGGTTTCGGCCTGACGGTTGACGATGTTGTACAGCGGCTGGCTGATCACCGGGCGATCGACACCCAGTTTGTCTGCCACACGAATCACCTCGGCGATCCGCCAGCCGCGATAGTTCGACAGGCCCCAATAACGGATCTTGCCCTGGCGAATCAGATCGCCAATCGCCGAGATCGTCACTTCCAGCGGCGTGTTGTGGTCTTCGCGGTGCAGGTAATAGATGTCGAGGTAGTCGGTGCCGAGCCGGGTCAGGCTGGCTTCCAGACCATTGAAAATGTGCTTGCGGCTCAGTCCGCTGCGATTCGGCACGCCGTCCACCGGGCCGAATCCGACCTTGGTCGCCAGCACCCATTCGTGACGATGACGGGCGATGGCTTCGCCGACGATCTCTTCCGAGCGGCCGTTGGTGTAGACGTCAGCCGTGTCGATGAAGTTGATGCCCTGATCCCACGCCTTGTCGATGATGCGCAGCGAATCCTCTGCGCTGGTCTGCTCGCCGAACATCATCGTGCCGAGGGTGAGGGTGGACACCTGCAACCCCGAATGACCCAGTGTGCGATAGCTCATGCCGAAATCCTTTTGTCGGTGGGAAAGCTTCCATCAAATACCAGAAGCGCCCGGCGCGGCAAAGTGAATTTATCGGCGCAACGCCTCGCAGCGCTCACGTAAAAACGCCTGCAACACCTTGACCCGTTCCGACACCTGCACCCGGTGCGGGCACAGCAGATTGAACGGCACGCTCTCACCATGCCAGTCATCGACCAGCGTCACCAGTCGTCCGGCGCGTACGTCTTCGGCCACGTCGAGCCAGGCCTTGTAAGCGATGCCGTGCCCGGCGAGTGCCCAGCGGCGGGCGACTTCGCCATCGTCGCTGAGGTAGTCGCCGCGTACTTCGACTTCAAGCGTTTCGTCTTCGCGATGGAAACGCCAGGTGTTGTAAGGTCGGCCGTTGCGCAGGTAGAGCAGGGCACTGTGATCGCTCAGCTCGGCGGGGTTCTGCGGTGTGCCGTGACGCTCCAGATACGCAGGGCTGGCACAGGCCACGCGACGATGCTCGGACAGAATCGGCAACGCCACCAGCGTCGAATCACTCGGCACGCCAAAGCGCAACGCCACATCCACCGTCTCGCGAAACAGGTCCGTGTGTCGGTCGTTGAGCAGCAATTGCAGCTGAATGTGCGGGTGCTCGCGCTTGAAATCGTCCAGCCACGGCAACAGCACATTGCGCCCGAAGTCCGACGGCGCCGCCAGTTGCAGCACGCCGCTCAGGCCTTCGGTCTGCTGCTTCAGCGCTTGTTCGCCCTCGGCCAGTGTGGCCAGTGCCAGACGCACGCTTTCCAGATAGCGCCGGCCTTCTTCGGTCAGGCGCATGCTGCGGGTCGAGCGGGCGAAGAGGCGGATGCCGAGGCGGGTTTCCAGGCGTTTCAAGGCGATGCTGGCGGCGGCTGGCGTCAGCTCCAGCGCCCGGGCGGCGGCGGAAATGCTGCCGGAGTCGGCGGTACGGACGAAGATCTCAAGATCCAGAATCGAGCTCATTGGTAAAAATCCTTTAAAGATCCTTCCGATTTACCGGGATTTTTCTGCGATTGGCAACGGGGGAAGATGCAATCTCCTCAAGCCCACCGGAGAACTCCCATGAAACCATTCGACAATCAGACTGTTGTGGTCATCGGCGGCAGCAGCGGCATTGGCGCCGCCGTCGCGTCGAATGCCGCGGAACGTGGCGCCCGTGTTTACTCGGTCGGGCGCCGTGCTGAAACGTCCGAAACTCACGAAGGTATCCGCCACGAGTCAGCCGATGTCACCGATGAGGCCTCGCTGCGTCAACTGTTCGAACGCATCGGCGCGTTCGATCATCTGGTGATGACCGCCGGGCCGAGCGTCAGCGCCAAGCCGTTGGCCGACAGCGATCTGCTCCAGGCGCAGCAGGCGTTCGATGTGAAATTCTGGGGCACTTTGCGCGCGATTCAAGCGGCGCTGCCGTACCTGAGCGAGCGGGGCAGCATCACCCTGACGTCGGGTTTGCTGTCGCGCAAATTCGTCGCAGGGCAATTCATCAAGACCACCCTGAATGCCGCGCTGGACGCTCTGGCCAAACAACTGGCCAAGGAGCTGGCGCCGCGTCGGGTCAACGTGATCAGCCCCGGCGTGACCGACACCGAAGCCTACGCCGGCATGGATGAAAGCCAGCGCAGCGCGATGTTCGCCCGCACCTCGGCGGCGCTGCCGGTGGGCCGTGTCGGCACGCCACAGGACCTGGCCGCCGCGTTTATGCTGGTCATGAAAAACGGCTTTATCAGCGGCAGCATCATCGATGTCGACGGAGGTGGATTGTTATGACCTGGCACTTCGATCACATGGCGTTCAACGCGCCGGACGGGCAACCGATTCAGGATGCTTTCAACGCACTGCTGGGATTGACGCCGGGGCGTCGGCCGCCGTTTCCGTTTCCCGGGCGGTGGTTGTATCAGGATGGGCAGGCGTTGGTGCATGTGATTGAGCAAGCGGCGCTGGATGAGGCGGCGTTGAGTCATATCGCGTTTCGTACCGATGAAGACGCGGCGGTGGTTTTGAAGCGGGTGCAGGGCAGTGGGTTGCCGTATCAGGTGGCGCAGGTGCCGGAGGATGGGGTTTGGCAGATTTTTGTGCAGATGCCGAGTGGGGTGGTTTTGGAGTTGGATGCGAAATCGGGGGCTTAGAATCAAGAGCTCCCTCACCCCAGCCCTCTCCCGGAGGGAGAGGGAGCCGACCGAGGTAATCTCACGAGGTACATCGACATGACATACCGAGTCGAACTCAGGTTTTGAAAAACATACAAATCGGCTCCCTTTCCCCCTCGCCCCCTTGGGGGAGAGGGCTGGGGTGAGGGGGTAGGTTCTCATCGACGCCGCAGTGTTTAAGCCTGGTGTTTAAAGGACACGTTCAGACACGCACCCCAGGCTACACAACCTTGCGCCGTTGCCTACGACTAAGCCAGAATCCGCCGGCTTGTGCGCTTATGGGCCGGGTTTTATCGTTGTTCCGTCGCTGAAAAGAACAGCGATCGGGTTTGGTAGCCCGGGTCTTTAAGTGCAGAGTGCTCCATTTTGTAGAGTCTTTTGTCTCTGTTTTATGGTGGTCATTCGCAGGGCACCTTCGGGTGCGCCGTTTCTCCTAAGGCCCGGTCTACCAACCTGCGTCTGGCCACCACCATCGTTTGGTAGCGAGTGTGGTGGCTCCAATAAGCGCCTTAGGAGTTTCACCATGATCAAACCAACACCCAACCCACCCGAAGCCGATTCAACGTCCCCCTACGAAACCCTCGATTCAAAGAAATTCCACGAAGCCGCCGAACGCGCCCTCGATCATTACCTCAATCCGCTGCTCCCCCGAAAACCGTTGCTCAAACCCAACACCCGCTACCTCATCGCCCCCGGCATCCCGAGCGAAGAGCTACTGGCCGACGCCTGCGAAACCCTGACCTCGGCCAAAACCATGGCCAGCGATTTCGCCGGAATGCTCGATGCGCCGCAGCGGCATGTGCTGCTGGGCATTGGGCAACTGATCATGCTGGCGGAACTGGCGGTAAATCGGGTGCTGGATAATCTGGACACGGCGGCTGAAGCCCAGCCCTGACCGATCAAAGAGCAACAATAAAAAACGGCCCGAATCGGGCCGTTTTTGTGTACCTGCCAATAATCAGGCCCGCAACGTCCGCGTCATCCGCAACGCCAGCAGACTCCCGCCAACAATCACACCCGCCAGCAGGTACAACGCCGCATCCGTCGACCCGGTACTGTCCTTGACCCAACCGACGAGGTAAGGGCTCAGGAACCCGGCCATCTGCCCCATCGAATTGATCAACGCCAACCCACCCGCCGCAGCGCCCGCGCTCAGCATCGCCGTCGGCACCGGCCAGAACATCGGCAAACCGGTCAACGCGCCCATGGTCGCAATGGTCAGACCGAGAATCGCAATCGCCGGATTCGCCGCGAAGTTCACCGCGATCAGCAGGCCGACAGCGCCCATCAACATCGGCACCACCAAATGCCAGCGGCGTTCTTTACGCAAGTCCGCCGAACGACCGACCACCAGCATGAACACCGCCGCCAGCAGATACGGAATCGCACTCAACCAGCCAATCACCAGGTTGTCGCTGAAACCGAGGTTCTTGATGATCGACGGCAGCCAGAAGTTGATCGCGTACACGCCGCTCTGAATGCAGAAGTAGATCAGGCCGAAGGCCCAGATGGCTGGGTTCTTGAACACGGCGATCAGCGAGTCGGAAGTGGTTTTAGGTTTGTTCGCCAGGTCTTCCGCCTGATCGGCTTCCAGTACCGAACGCTCATGCGGGGTCAGCCACTTGGCGTTGGCGAAGTTGTCGCTCAGCAGGAAATACGCCAGCGCGCCGAGGATCACGGTCGGAATACCTTGCAGCAGGAACATCCACTGCCAACCGGCCAAACCGCCCTGGCCCGCAGCGAAGTGATTGAGGATCCAGCCGGAAAACGGGCTGCCCAGCAGGCCGGACACCGGGATCGCCGACATGAACAACGCCATGATCCGGCCACGGCGGAAGGTCGGGAACCACTGCGAGAGATAGAGCACAACGCCCGGGAAGAACCCGGCTTCAGCCGCGCCGGTGAACAGGCGCAGGGTGTAGAACTGGGTCGGTGTGGTGACAAACAGCAGGCAAGTCGACAGCGTGCCCCAGGTGATCATCATCAGCGCGATCCAGCGCCGTGGGCCGAACTTGGTCAGCGCGAGGTTGCTCGGTACGCCGCACAGCACGTAGCCGATGAAGAAGATACCGGCACCGAGGCCGTACACGGTTTCGCTGAATTTCAGCGCGTCGAGCATCTGCAGTTTGGCAAATCCAACGTTGACCCGGTCGAGGTAGTTGAACAGGTAGCAGATGAAGATGAAGGGGATCAAACGCAGGGTGATGCGTTTGTAGACGGCATTTTTATCGTCAGCGATGGTCTGGGCGGCAGCGGCGCTCTGCGACATGGCGGCTCTCTCTTTATTATGATTTTTTGCGATGCAAAGGGTAACGTTGATCGCCCTGAGAGTCTCGGTCACCTTTGGCCGGATTGTCTTTGTGCCTGAGCACAGGGTTTGCCGGCAGACCCTGTGCGGGTGAACAACCGTCCGCGCCTGTTTTCAAGGATTTCAGCCTTTATGTTCGAACTCGATCACGACCTCGCCCAGGACATCGTCGACCGGGCCATGGCCATTTTGCCGTACAACGTCAACGTCATGGACAGCCAGGGACTGATCCTCGGCAGCGGCGAGCCGGAGCGCATCAACACCCGTCACGAAGGTGCGCAATTGGTCCTGGCCAACGGGCGAGTGGTGGAGATCGACGCGCAGACGGCGGTGCATCTCAAAGGCGTGCAGCCGGGGATCAATCTGCCGCTGTTGCTCGATCAGCGCTTGATCGGTGTGCTCGGCATCACCGGCGAACCGGAGCAACTGCGCACTTACGCCGAGCTGGTGCGCATGACCGCCGAAATGCTGGTCGGCCAGCGCAACCAGCAATCCGAGCAGCAATGGCGGCGGCAGCGTTGCGATGACTTGCTGGCGCTGCTGCTGAGCGAGGCGGGGGATGCGCCAAGGCTGGTCGACGAGGCCCAGCAACTGGGCCTCAAACCGCAACTGACGCGGGTGCCGTACCTGTTTGAGCTAGGACTGGAGCACGGGCCGGGGCAAACCGTCGAGGCGCTGAGTGCCTGGCTGATGTCGCGTTATCCTGACAGTTGGTGCGTGAGTTCGGCCAAGTCGTCGCTGCTGTGGTGTCGGCCGGCGAGTCAGAACGTCGAGCATGATCGCTTGCTGGAAAAGCTCGATGGCCTGGGCTGGAACATCCTGCGCATTGCGGTCGGCGGGCAGGCCGATGGGCTGGCCGGGTTGCGTCGTTGCTATCGACGGGTCGGCGATCTGCTCGCCTATGGCCGCGAAGTGTTGCCGCATTCTCGACTGCTGACCCTCAACCGCTATCGCCTGCCGGTGATGCTCTGGCGCCATCGCAACGATGATGCGCTGGACGAATTGCTCAAACCATTGCGCAAGGTGATCGCCAAGGACAGCAACGGCCAGTTGCTCGCGACCCTGCGCAGTTGGTGCGATCACGACGGGCAGAGCCAGGCCTGCGCCGATGCGTTGGGGATTCACCGCAACAGCCTGCGTTACCGGATGGAGCGGATCGCCGAGTTGAGCGGGGTCGATCCGTTGAAACTGGACGGGATGCTGGCGTTGTATCTGGGTGTGCAATTGCTGCCACAGACCGACGATTTGTCGAAATGAACAATAAACGCCTGCACGACTTGTGCAGCGGACAGGCGTCAACGTGCGAGGCGACTGGCAGCATGAGGGGCATTGGAACTGGAGAATTCGCATGAAAATCGTCATCGCCCCCGATTCGTTCAAGGACAGCCTGAGTGCCCAAGGCGTTGCAGAAGCCATTGCGCTGGGCCTGGCGCAGGTCTGGCCGCAGGCGACGCTGGTCAAGTGCCCGATGGCCGACGGTGGCGAAGGCACGGTGGAGTCGATTCTCGCTGCGTGTGAAGGCGAACTGCGCCGTACCCGCGTGCGCGGCCCGTTGGGCGCGGCGGTCGATGCGGCGTGGGGCTGGCTGCCGCACAACCACACCGCAATCATTGAAATGGCCGAGGCCAGCGGCTTGCAACTGGTGCCGCCGGGGCAGCGCGATGCCTGCATCAGCAGCACGTTCGGCACCGGTGAACTGATCCGTGCAGCGCTGGATGCCGGCGCACAGCGTGTCATTCTGGCCATCGGCGGCAGCGCCACCAATGACGGCGGCGCCGGCGCGATGCAGGCGTTGGGCGTGAAATTGCTGGATGCTCAAGGGCAATCGCTGGTGCCGGGCGGTCTGGCGCTGGCGCAACTTGCACGACTGGACTTGAGCGAATTCGACCCGCGTCTGGCGCAAGTGCGTTTCGACATCGCCGCCGACGTCAACAATCCGCTGTGTGGCCCTCACGGCGCCTCGGCAATCTTCGGTCCGCAGAAGGGCGCATCCCCTGCGCAAGTGCAGCAACTGGATCAAGCCCTTGGTCACTTTGCCCGATTGTGTGCGCAGGCGTTGGGCAAGGATGTTCAGGACGAGCCGGGCAGCGGTGCCGCGGGTGGATTGGGCTTTGCTGCCAAGGCATTTCTCGGCGCACGGTTCCAGGCCGGTGTCGAAGTCGTCGCGGAACTGGTCGGACTGGCCGAGGCCGTGAAGGGCGCACATCTGGTCATCACCGGCGAAGGACGCTTCGATGCCCAGACCCTGCGCGGCAAAACCCCGTTCGGCGTCGCGCGGATCGCCAAGCAGCACGGCGTGCCGGTGATTGTCATTGCCGGCACGCTGGGCGAGGGTTATCAGGCACTCTACGAGCACGGTATCGACGCAGCATTCGCCGTCACCAGCGGCCCGATGACGCTGGAACAAGCCTGCGCCGAGGCGCCACGCCTGCTGCGCGAACGTGCCACAGACATTGCTCGCGTATGGCGTGTGGCAACTGCGGGCTGACCTGTCACCCATCATCTAAAACGTCGGGTGTTTCAATAGCGAAACACTCGCAATAATTAGAAAAATATTTGCTCTTTACCTGCAAAATCCCTCAAGCCTGGCCGATACAGAGATCAGGCGCGCACAAGACTTCCTGAAACAGTGACGCCGGACTGAAGCCCGCACAAGGGCCAGTGAAAGGGCATGGACGCTAGTAGTTTCAACTATCCGAGAGTCCTCCTATGTCCTTGCGTAATCTGAATATCGCGCCCCGTGCCTTCCTCGGTTTTGCCTTTATTGCCCTGCTGGTGATCGTGCTCGGCGTGTTCGCCGTCAACCGCATGTCGATCATCCGTCAGGCTTCCGTCGAGATGCAGACCAATCAGTTGCCCAGCGTCACTTATCTTGGTGTGATGACGGAGAACGTATTGCGTCTGCGGATTCTATCGTTCCGGGTTCTGGTCAACCGTGAAGCTGCAGGCCTGCAGGAAGCGCAGACTCGCATCGGCGTGCTGGTGGACAAAGTGCGCAGCGCCCAGGCCGCTTACGCCGCGTTGCCCGCTGAGAGTGAAGAGCGTGCGCAATATCAGGCCTTCGCGACGACGCTGGACAACTATCTGCAAGCCCAGAACCAAATGATGGATTTGTCGCGTCAGGACAAGCTCGAAGAGATGCGCGCCCTGATCAACACGAAGATCAAGGACGGCACGGACCAGATGGGAGAGCAGCTCAACAAACTCATTGCGATCAATGCCGCTGGTGCTAAAGACGCTTCTATTCAGGCCGGTGAGCATTACGACGGTGCCATTACCGGCATCGTCATCGTGGCCGTCATCGCAGCAGTGGCCACGGTATTGCTGGCCTGGCTGCTGACCCGCAGCATCGTCACCCCGCTGAACCGCGCCGTCGCTGCGGCACAAACCATCGCCGGCGGCAACCTGACCAAAGTCATCGAAATCGACGGCAAGGACGAACCGGCGCGTCTGCTCGAAGCCCTGGCCGCCATGCAGACCAATCTGCGCAAGACCATCGAGCAGATTGCCGGCTCCGCCACGCAACTGGGCGCCGCTGCCGAAGAACTCAACGCCGTGACCGAAGAAGCCTCCCGTGGCCTGCAACAGCAGAACAACGAAATCGAACAGGCCGCCACCGCCGTCAACGAAATGACCGCCGCGGTGGAAGAGGTGGCACGCAACGCGGTGTCGACCTCCGAAGCCTCGAACCAGTCGACCCACGCCGCCCGCGAAGGTCGCGATCAGGTGGTGAAAACCGTTGATGCGATCCAGACCATGACCCACGACGTACAAAACACCGCGCAGATGATCGAAGGCCTGGCCGCTCAGGGTCGCGACATCGGCAAGGTGCTGGACGTGATCCGCGCCATCGCCGAACAGACCAACCTGCTGGCACTCAACGCTGCCATCGAAGCGGCCCGTGCCGGTGAAGCCGGGCGTGGTTTCGCCGTGGTAGCGGACGAGGTTCGCGCCCTGGCCCATCGCACCGCGCAATCGACCCAGGAAATCGAAAAAATGGTCGCCGGCATCCAGAACGGCACCGGCGAAGCGGTCGAGTCGATGCAGCAGAGCAACCAACGCACCCAGACCACCCTGGAAATGGCCCGCGCTGCCGGCGTCGCGCTGGAGCAGATCACCCAATCGATTCACCAGATCAACGAGCGCAACCTGGTGATCGCCAGCGCTTCGGAAGAGCAGGCGCAGGTGTCCCGCGAGGTCGACCGCAACCTGGTCAACATCCGCGACCTGGCCACGCAATCGGCCGCCGGGGCCAACCAGACCAGCGCCGCGACCCACGAACTGTCGCGCCTGGCGGTGGATTTGAATGCGATGGTGGCGCGGTTTGTGATTTGACCTAGGGTGTAGGCTGGAGACCGCGCAATCAGGAGACGTACATGCGCTATTCAGCCTTGACCCAACGAATCGCCGGGGAGGGAGCAGCGGCCTGGCGGATTCACGACCGAGCGCTGGAACTGCGCGCCGAAGGGGTCGATGTGTTGCTGCTGTCGGTGGGTGATCCGGATTTCGACACGCCGCTTCCGATCATCCACGGCGCCATCGACAGCCTGTTGGCGGGCGATACGCATTATTCCGAAGTGCGCGGCCGGCGGGAGCTGCGCACGTTGATCGCCGAGCGCCATCGACGCAACAGCGGTCAGGATGTCGATGCCGAGCATGTGATCGTGTTGCCCGGCGCACAATGCGCGGTGTATTCGGTGGCGCAATGCCTGCTGGATCCGGGTGATGAAGTGATCGTCGCCGAACCGATGTATGTGACTTATGAAGGTGTATTCGGTGCCTGTGGCGCAACCGTGGTGCCAGTGCCGGTTCGTCCGGAAAACGGTTTTCGCGTCGACCCGGCGGATGTCGCGGCGCGGATCACCCCGAAGACTCGGGCCATGTTGCTCAACAGCCCCAACAATCCTTCCGGCGCCAGTCTGTCGTTGCTGATCTGGCAGGCGCTGGCGGCGCTGTGCATTCGTCATGACTTGTGGCTGATCAGTGACGAGGTTTACAGCGAATTGTTATACGAAGGCGAGCACGTCAGCCCGGCGAGCCTGCCGGGCATGGCCGAGCGCACCGCGACCGTCAACAGCCTGTCCAAGTCCCACGCGATGACCGGTTGGCGGATCGGCTGGATGATCGGGCCCAAACCGTTGGCCGAGCATTTGGTGAATCTGTCGTTGAGCATGCTGTTCGGTCTGCCGGATTTCGTGCAGAAAGCGGCGCAGGTAGCGCTGGAGACAGACCTGCCGGAAGTGACGCAGATGCGCGAGGAATACCGGTTGCGTCGGGATCTGGTGTGCGAGCGGTTGCGCGGCTGTCCGGGGTTGTACCCGATCAAGCCGGATGGCGGGATGTTCGTGATGGTCGATGTGCGCCAGACCGGGATCGGGGCGCAGGATTTTGCAGAACGATTGCTGGAGGGGTATGGGGTTTCGGTGCTGGCCGGTGAAGCGTTCGGGCCCAGTGCGGCGGGGCATATTCGCATCGGGCTGGTGGTGGATCGGGTGAAGCTGGCGGATGCATGTTCGCGGATTGCGCTGTGCGCTGCGCAGCTTTTGCAAGTGCGCAGTGCCTGAAGGTTCTGTGTTGTCTTTAATGGCCCCTTCGCGAGCAGGCTCGCTCCCACAGTGTACTGCGGTGTACACAAGACCTGTGGGAGCGAGCCTGCTCGCGAAGGGCCGGTACAAGCGCTGAAAGTTTCAGCTCTGCCA
Organism: Pseudomonas sp. 58(2021); assembly: GCF_017491585.1. Classification (NCBI taxonomy): domain Bacteria; kingdom Pseudomonadati; phylum Pseudomonadota; class Gammaproteobacteria; order Pseudomonadales; family Pseudomonadaceae; genus Pseudomonas; species Pseudomonas sp. 58(2021). The sequence goes on along the minus strand of NZ_JAFGYZ010000010.1, from coordinate 36,171 downwards.
AGCTGATGAGTTCACCAGATTCACCGGCTTCTTCCCAGTTAACGCCGCCAACAGATTCTCCACCGCACACCGCGCCATCGCTTCGCGCGTTTCATGGGTCGCCGAACCCATGTGCGGTGTGGCCACCACGTTGTTCAACTGCAACAGCGGCGAGTCATGATTCAGCGGCTCACGCTCGAACACATCCAGCCCCGCCGCGCGAATCCGGTTATGGCGCAAGGTGTCGATCATGGCCGCCTCGTCTACTACCTTGCCTCGGGAAATGTTGATGAAGATGCTTTCCGGGCGCATCAACGCAAACTGTTCGGCGCCAATCAAACCTTCAGTCTGCGCCGTCAGCGGCAACGTCAGACAGATGAAATCCGCCTGCTGCAGCAAGTCTTCAAGGCTGCGGTACTGCGCGTTGAAGCGTGCCTCGACCGCCGGTTTGCGCGACTGGCTGTGATAGATCACCGGCATCCCGAACCCGAAATGTCCACGCTGCGCCAACGCCTCGCCAATCCGCCCCATACCGATGATGCCCAGGGTCTTGCCATGCACATCGGTGCCGAAATGCGCCGGGCCGATGCTGCGGTGCCAGTGACCGCCGCGTACCATGTTCGCCAGTTCCACCACGCGCCGGGCGGTGGCCAGGATCAGCGCGAAACCGGTGTCGGCGGTGGTTTCGGTGAGCACGTCCGGGGTGTTGGTCAGCAGAATTCTGCGTCGGGTCAGGTAGTCGATGTCGTAGTTGTCGACGCCCACCGAGACGCTGGAAATCGCTTCGAGCTGCGGTGCCAGATCAAGCAATGCCGCATCCAGTTTCAGACTCGCGCCGAGCAATCCGTGGGCGCCGGGCAGGGCGTCGCGCAGTTTCATCAGGCCGTCGGCGTCGAGGCTGTCGATCAGTGTCACATCGACCTGTTCCTCAAGGTGCGCCATCAGCGCCGGCGAAAGTTTTTTGTACAGCACAACCTGCTTTTTCATCGCAGTCATCTCTCTTTCAATTCAGGAATGGGCCGGCTGCGGACGCGGTGCGACACGCTTGGCCGTCACCCGGTCGCTCGCGCCGGGCTTGAGAAAAATCGTCAGCACCACCGAAAGCATCAGCGCGCCGCTCATCAGCAGGTACGAAGCGCCGGGCGAACCGGTGGAGCTGTTGAGGTAACCGACGAGATACGAACCGCCGAACGAACCGAGGGCGCCCATGCTGTTGATCAGCGCCATGGCGCCGCCGGCAACGTTGGCCGGCAGGATTTCCGGCACGATCGCGAAGAACGGCCCGTAAGGCGCGTACATGCAGGCGCCGGCAATCACCAGCAGCGTGTACGACCACCAGAAATGCTCGGCACCCAAGGCATACGAACCGTAGAACGCCACCGAGGCAATCAGCAGCGGCGGCCAGACGAAACGTTTGCGCTTTTGCAGTTTGTCCGAGCCCCAGGACACCAGCAGCATCCCGATCACCGCCGCCAGATACGGCAGGGCCGAGAGCCAGCCAGCCTCGATCATGTCCATTTGCGCGCCGGCCTTGAGAATCGACGGCAGCCACAGCACAAAGCCGTAGACGCCAATGCTCCAGCAGAAAAACTGCAGCGCCAGAATGATCACCTTCGGCGAGCGGAAAGCTTCAGCGTAGTTCTTCACCGCTTTGATCCCGACCTGTTCGGCGGCGAGAGCGCTTTGCAGATCGTGCTTTTCCTGGTCGTTGAGCCACTTGGCCTGGGCCGGACGATCATCGGCCAGCTTCCACCAGATAAACGCCCAGAGCACCGCCGGCAAACCTTCGATGATGAACATCCAGCGCCAGCTGAAATGCTGCACCAGATAGCCCGAAACCACCGACATCCACAGCATGGTCACCGGGTTGCCGAGGATCAGGAAGGTGTTGGCTCGCGAGCGTTCGGCACGGGTAAACCAGTGGCAGAGATAGACCAGCATCGCCGGCATCACCGCCGCTTCGACCACGCCGAGCATGAAGCGGATGACGATCAGCCAATAGGCGTTGGAAACCACGCCGGTCAGCGTGGCGAGCCCGCCCCAGAGGATCAGGCTGACGAAGATCAGCTTCTTGACGCTGTGCTTCTGCGCGTAGATCGCGCCGGGCACCTGGAAGAAAAAGTAACCGAGGAAAAACAGCGCGCCGAGCAGCGAGGACAGGCCCGGCGTGATCATCAGGTCGGCGGCCATCCCGGAGGCGGCAGCGAATCCGTAATTGGCGCGATCCAGGTACGCCAGGCTGTAGGTGATGAACACGATCGGCATGATGTACCACCAGCGGCGGGTGGCGAGGGTTGCGGTTTTCATGGTCTTGCTCCTGAGCTTGTTGTTTTTGTCGCAGCAGGTTCAATTAATCGGTTGTTTGTACTGGCCCTATCGCGAGCAGGCTCGCTCCCACAAGGGGGCTGAGTTGGAACCCGATCCAGTGTGGGAGCGAGCCTGCTCGCGATTGACGGCCTCCAGTTCAGCCGAAAGTTCGGATCGGGTCGGCAAGCCCTCCATGTCGCCACGGCTCTGCACCGCCCGGCTGCCAATCCAGTTGGCGCGTCTGACGGCTTCGGGAAAGCTCTGGTGCTCCAGCAGGGCACTGATCATCCCCACCGCAAATCCATCTCCGGCACCGACCGTATCGACCACGGTTTCGACCGGCACACCGGCAACAAACCCCTGATCCAGGTGCGTGCGGTAATACGCACCCTGCGGCCCGAGTTTGATCGCCACGGCTTCGGCACCCTGATCCAGATAAAACGCGGCGATGTCCGCCGGATCTTCAAACCCGGTGAGCAAGCGACCTTCGCTCAGCCCCGGCAACACCCAATCGGCGAGGGCGGCGAGGCGGTTGATTTCGGTGATCATCTCCCGTTCGCTGGCCCACAGGCTCGGGCGCAGGTTCGGGTCGAATGACACGCTGCGCCCGGTGTTGCGCATGCGGGTCATCAGTTCACGGGACATTTCCCGGGCCGACGCCGACAGCGCTGGCGGAATGCCGGTGGCGTGCAGATGTCGCGCGCCCAGCAGCGTCGGGGTGATCGACTTCGATGACAGATGACTGGCCGCCGAGCCGCGACGGAAGTACTCGACCGTCGGATCGCTGCCGTCATCGTTGCGCGACTTGAGCTGGAAACCCGTCGGGTGCGCGTTGTCGACTTCGACATGGCTGCAATCCAGACCTTCACGGGCCAGGGTTTCGACGACAAATCGTCCCAGCGAATCGGCACCGACCCGGCTCAGCCAGGCCACCTTGAAACCCAGTCGGGAAAGTCCGATGGCGACGTTGCTGTCCGCCCCGGCAATCCGTCTGTGGAACTGATCGACGAATGCCAGATCACCGCTCTGTTCGGCAACAAACATGGCCATGGTTTCACCGAACGACAGAATATCGATCTCAGACATGAGCAGGCTCCAGGCGGGATTGGCCGAGGCAGGCGAGCGCGGCAACGTGTTCGGTGGTCAATTGCACCAGGTCGTCGCCCTGCAACGGGTATTCGGCGGCGCGCATGACCCCTTGGGCCATGTGCCGCAGCAGTTGTTCCCACAGATGCAGGTCGGTGGCGGCCGGCGGAACCGCTACCAGTTTGCCGTCGGCGCGGCGGGCCACGGCTTTGCAATGCACGTAACCGACGTGGCGGCCCAGCAGTCGAGCGGCACTGGTGGCGGACTGGTCCTGCCACTGCCAGTTGCCGATGTCGAAGGTCATGTTGATTGGCAAGTTGTGTTGCTCGACGGCGGCGAAAAAGCGCTGGAACGGTTCGATGCGCCCGCCGTGCAGGGTCTGATCGTTCTCCACCAGTAGTTGCACCGGGCTTTGCGCAAGGATTTGCGCGAGCGTCTGCAGATCGTTGTTGTCGGTGAAAAAACCCAGCGAGACTTTAAGCCACTTCGAACCGAACGCTTCGGCGTTTTGCAGCGCAGTGATGAGTTCGGGATTGGGCCGCGATTGGCCGGCGAGCCACAGTTCGGTGGGCGAGGAATAGATACTTTGCAGGCCTCGGGTTTGCGTGGCGGTGGAGAGTTGTTCGGGGACTTCGTTGGTCAACAGCTCTTCGCGCCATTCGATGCGATGGGCACCGGCAGCGGCCAACACCTCGATGAAAGAGCCTTGACCACGGCGGCGCACAAGGTCGGCGCCGTAGCTGGAAAGGCTGATGGAAACGGCGGGTTTATTCATTGTTATCTACCTCTGAAACCGGTTTCATTTTTGTTCAAAAAAAATCATCAAGTTGTGCAGTGCTCTTTCGGGCCCCTTCGCGGACTTGCCCGCGAAGAGGCCATGTCAGTCACCACAAAATCCACGGGTCGAACCGCGCTCAATGAGCAACGGTGCAAAATCCAGCGTCCGCGCTGCTTCATCATCCCCACGCAAGCGCTTGAGCAAGCATTCAAATGCCTGTGCCCCAATCTCGGCGGTTGGCTGGGCGAGGGCCGTAATCCCGCTGCCCACCAATGGATACCAATCCAGATCATCCAGCGCGATCAGCCCGACATCCTCGAACAAGTGGCAGCCGATCTCGCGCAAGGCCAGGGTGCAAGCCAGCGCCGCCACGCCATTGGCGCAGAACAGGGCTTTAGGGCCCGAATCAGGTGTGTTTAAAAAGGTTTGAAGGTCTTTGGCAAGACTCGGGCCGGTTTCCAGTACAGCGCCACGGAGGTCCTCGCGCTGGCCAATCTGCTGCTGAAAACCGCTGACCCGCTCGACCCGCGAGCTGGTGCCGTCGTACGGTTCCGTCACCAGCAGTACATCGCGATAGCCGCGTTGCTGCAGATGTTCGAGCGCCATCTCGATGGCTTGCGGGTTATTCAGCCCGACCATGTCGCTGTCGAGCCCATCGACCTTGCGATCCACCAGCACCAGCGGCATTTCCCGCTTCAGCTCATCCAGTTCATCCCGGTGGTGGCCCAGGGTGTTCACGATCAGCCCTTCGATGTTGTACGAGCGCAACAGCGCCAGATGCTGGCGTTCCTGCTCGTCATCGCGATCGGTGTTGCACACCACCAGGCTGTAACCGTGCCGGCGGCAGGCGGTTTCCACGCCGTGCATCACGGCAATCGAATAGGGGTTGCGGATATCGGCCACCAGCATGCCGATCAGGCGGGTGCGCCCGCGTTTCAAGCCACGGGCCATTTGATTGGGACGGTAGCCGAGTTCGGCAATCGCCTGCTCGATGCGTTGGGCAATGGCATCGGAGAGCAGGGCGCGGTCATCGCCGATAAAGCGCGAGACGCTGGCCTTGGACACGCCAGCGTGTTCGGCAACGTCGAGCATGGTGACGCGGCTGCGCTGGGCGGCGGAGAAATCGTTCACGGTCTGAAACCTTGTTATTGGATTTGTCAGGTCAGATTATCTGCATCTGAAACCGGTTTCAGGAAACACCAGAAGCGATTGGATCGTCAAGTGAATGATCGGAGGAAAACCCTAAGTTACCGACAAGTGGCGCTCGAGGATGAGCTAGACATCAGCCGAACAACCCGGCCGCAATGTTGATCGAGAACCCGAGAATGGCAGTGTTGAATACAAAGCCGATCAACGACTGTGCCAGCACGATCTTGCGTATTTCTCGGGTGGCCACGCCGACATCCGCCGTCTGCACAGCGACGCCGATGGTGAACGAGAAGTACAGAAAGTCCCAATAGTTGGGCGTTGTCAGGCCTTCGGCAAAACGCAGCGCCGGCTCCTTGCCGTCCCAGGTATAAAAAAGCCTGGCGTAGTGGACACTGAAAATGACCCCGATCAGCAACCATGAGCCAATCACCGTCAACGCGGTAAAGCCGTAGTGCAGGAGCTTGTGGGAAGTTTGCAGGTCCTTGCTGCCGACCAGTTCCAGGGTGATGGCCGCCAGACTGGCCAGCGCCGCGATACACACCACGAACAACACCAGTCCGGCGTTTTCGTCCTCGACTTCGGCGATGCGTCTGACGTCCGGTGCTTTCGCGCGAGCTGTCAGCCAGAACATCAGGAGCAGATAGGTCCAGACGCCGGCGTTCCAGCCAATGAGGGTTTTGCTGATGACGGAGTCGGCAGGGACCAGCAGGCCGACGGCAAGACCGAACAATGCGGCGGCGGAAAGGCGAGGGTGGGTGCGGGCGAGGAAGCGCATGGGAACTCGATGGGCCAGGGTGTGCAGACACCTTAGCCCAGCGCGGCGACCTGTGGCCACCGCGCCGGAACCGGTCAATCAATCAGGCTTGGCGAACCTGCGCACAAGCTTGATCACCACCACAAAGAATACCGGCACGAAAATCACCGCCAGCGTCGCCGTAATCATCCCGCCAATCACCCCGGTACCGATGGCTTGCTGGCTCGCCGAACTCGCGCCCGTGGCAATCGCCAGGGGTACCACGCCCAGAATGAATGCCAGCGAAGTCATCACAATCGGCCGCAACCGCAGACGCGCCGCTTGCAATGTGGCATCAATCAGATCGTGACCTTCGTCATACAGGCTTTTGGCAAACTCGATGATCAGGATCGCGTTTTTCGCCGACAGACCGATGATGGTGATCAGGCCGACCTTGAAGAACACATCGTTGGGCATCCCGCGCAAGGTCACCGCCAGCACCGCGCCGAGAACACCGAGCGGTACGACGAGCAGCACGGAAGTCGGAATCGACCAGCTCTCGTACAACGCCGCCAGACACAGGAACACGATCAACAGCGACAGCCCGAGCAGAATCGGTGCCTGACTGCCGGACAAACGTTCCTGCAGCGACAGCCCTGTCCATTCCTGCCCCAGGCCTTTCGGCCCTTGGGCAACCAGCCTTTCGATTTCCGCCATGGCTTCGCCGGTGCTGTGGCCGGGTTTTGGTTCGCCGGAAATCGAGATCGCCGGGTAGCCGTTGTAACGGGTCAGCTGCGCCGGGCCTTGAGTCCAGGTGGCCCGGACAAACGCCGACAGTGGCACCATTTTCCCGGCGTCGTTGCGCACGTGCATTTTCAGCAGGTCATCGACCTGACTGCGGCGATCGCCTTCAGCCTGCACGACCACGCGTTGCATCCGCCCCTGATTGGGGAAGTCGTTGACGTACGAAGAACCGATGGCGGTGGACAGCACGTTGCCGACGTCGGCGAACGAGATGCCCAGTGCGTTGGCCTGCTTGCGGTCCACTTCCAGCTGCACTTGCGGCGCTTCGGCCAGGGCACTTTCACGCACGTTCATCAGGATCGGGCTTTTCTCGGCGGCGTCCAGCAGTTGGGTGCGCGCTTCCATCAAGGTCGCATGACCGAGGCCGCCACGATCCTGCAGGCGGAACTCGAAGCCGCTGGACGTGCCGAGGCCATCCACCGGCGGCGGCAGTACGGCGAAGGCCACCGCGTCCTTGATCTGGCTCAGGGCAATGTTGGCGCGGTCGGCAATCGAGCTCGCCGAGTCGTCGCTGCCACGCTGCGACCAGTCCTTGAGCGTAGTGAACGCCAGCGCGGCGTTCTGCCCGCTGCCAGAGAAACTGAATCCGAGAATCACGGTGCTGTCGCCCACGCCCGGTTCGCTGGCGTTGTGCGCTTCGATCTGCTCGACCACCTGCACTGTGCGGTTCTTGCTCGCACCGGGTGGCAGTTGAATGTCGGTGATGGTGTAACCCTGATCCTCGACCGGCAGGAACGAGGAGGGCAGGCGCGCAAAGCACAGGCCCAGAGCCACCAGCAACACAACGTAGATCAGCAGATAACGACCGGTGCGTTTCAGCGCGTAGCCGACCCAGCCCTGATAGCGATCGGTCAGTTGCTCGAAGCGACGGTTGAACCAGCCGAAGAACCCGGTTTTCTCGTGGTGCTCGCCCTTGGCAATCGGCTTGAGCAAAGTGGCGCACAGTGCCGGGGTCAAGGTCAGGGCGAGGAATGCCGAGAACAGGATCGAGGTGGCCATCGACAGCGAGAACTGCCGGTAAATGACACCCACCGAACCCTGCATGAAGGCCATCGGAATGAACACCGCCACCAGCACCAGCGTGATGCCGATGATCGCGCCGGTGATCTGGCTCATCGCCTTGCGTGTCGCCTCTTTGGGTGACAAGCCTTCGGTGGCCATGATCCGTTCGACGTTTTCCACCACCACGATGGCGTCGTCCACCAGAATGCCGATGGCCAGCACCATGCCGAACATGGTCAGCACGTTGATCGAGAAACCCAGCGCCAGCATCGTCGCAAAAGTACCCATCAGCGCCACCGGCACCACCAGCGTCGGAATCAGGGTATAGCGGATGTTCTGCAGGAACAGGAACATCACCGCAAACACCAGCAACATCGCTTCGCCCAGGGTGTAGACCACTTTGGTGATCGAGACCTTCACGAACGGCGACGTGTCGTAGGGAATCTTGTATTCCACGCCCGCCGGGAAATAGCGCGACAGTTCATCCATTTTCGCCCGGATCAAGGTCGCGGTGCTGAGGGCATTGGCGCCCGGCGAAAGTTGCACGCCAACGGCGGTGGACGGCTTGCCGTTCAGGCGGGTGCCGAACTGATATTCCTGGCTGCCGATCTCGACCCGCGCCACATCCTTGATGCGTACGGTGGAGCCGTCCGGGTTGGCCTTGAGTACGATATCGGCGAACTCTTCCGGCGTCGAAAGCTGACCCTTGACCAGAATCGTCGCGGTGATTTCCTGACTGCTCGGATTTGGCAAATCACCGATGCTGCCCGCCGAGACCTGGGCGTTCTGCGCGACGATGGCGGCATTGACATCGGCAGGCGTCAGGTTGAAGCCGATCAGCTTCTGCGGATCGACCCAGATCCGCATCGCCCGCTCGGCGCCGTACAACTGGGCCTTGCCGACACCGTCGATGCGCTTGATCTCGTTCATCACGTTACGCGCCAGATAATCGCTGAGCGCCACGTCGTCGAGCTTGCCGTCGCTGGAGGTCAGGGTGATGAGCAGCAGGAAGCCGGCGGAGACTTTCTCCACCTGCAAACCTTGCTGGTTCACCGCTTGCGGCAGGCGCGACTCGACCACCTTGAGGCGGTTCTGCACGTCGACCTGCGCCAGTTCCGGGTTGGTGCCTGGTTGGAACGTCGCCTTGATCGTGGCGCTGCCGAGGCTGCTTTGCGATTCGAAATACAGCAGGTGATCGGCGCCGTTGAGTTCTTCCTCGATCAGGCTGACGACGCTCTCATCGACGGTCTGCGCCGAGGCGCCCGGGTACACGGCATAGATTTCGATCTGCGGCGGCGCGACGTCGGGGTATTGAGCCACCGGCAATTGCGGGATGGCCAGCGCACCGGCCAACAGGATGAACAACGCGACGACCCAGGCGAACACCGGGCGGTCGATAAAGAACTGCGGCATAGAAGAGCGTCCTGCTTACTGACCAGAGGTCTGGGCAAGTGGAAGAGGGGTGTCGTCGATCTGCACCACTTCGCCCGGACGGGCGTGTTGCAGGCCTTCGATGACAATGCGGTCGCCGGGCTTGAGGCCACCGGTGACGATCCAGCGGTCGTTCTGTACCGCGCCGAGCTGCACTGGCTGCTGGGCGACGCGCATCTGGTCGTCGACCGTCAGGACCTGCGCCACACCGGCGCTGTCACGTTGTACCGCGCGTTGCGGCACGGTCAGGCCATGCTGGATCACGCCTTGCTCCAGACGCACGCGAACGTAGCTGCCGGGCAACAGATCGAGGTCCGGGTTGGGGAATTCGCTACGCAGGATGATCTGCCCGGTGCCCGGATCGACCGTGATGTCACTGAACAGCAGTTTGCCCGGCAGCGGATAGAGGCTGCCGTCGTCCTGGATCAACGTGGCCTTGACCTGATCCTGGCCGACCTGCTGCAACTGACCGGAACGGAATGCCCGGCGCAGCTCATTCAATTCACGGGTCGATTGGGTGAGGTCGGCGTGGATCGGGTTCAACTGCTGGATCAGCGCCATGGGCGTGGTTTCGTTCTGGCCGACCAGTGCGCCTTCGGTCACCAGGGCACGACCGACGCGCCCGGAGATCGGCGCGGTGACGGTGGCGTAACCGAGATTCAGTTTGGCGCGCTCGACGGCAGCCTTGTTGGCGGCCACGTCGGCGGCGGTCTGCCGGGCGTTGGCGCGGGCGTTGTCGTAGTCCTGAGCGCTGATGGCCTTGTCGTCGATCAACTGGGCGTAGCGCTGCTCCTGCAACTTCGCCTGGAACGCGTTGGCCTCGGCCTTGCGCAGGGCCGCTTCGGCGCTATCGAGGTCAGCCTTGAACGGTGCCGGATCGATGCGGAACAGCACGTCGCCTTTTTTCACGTCGCTGCCTTCGCGGTAGGTGCGTTGCAGCACCACGCCGGCGACCCGGGCGCGGACTTCGGCGATGCGCGGGGCGGCAATCCGCCCGCTCAGTTCGCTGCTGATCGACAGGGGGCGCGCCTCAAGGGTTTCGATCCGCACGGTGGCCGGCGGCGCCTGTTCCTCGGCGTTCGAGGATTTATCACAGGCACTCAGCGTCAGCGCCAATGCGATCAGGCCGAGCCCGGCCAGCAGATTCTTCGACATGTACAACCCCCAATATTGATCTGCGCATCCTACGGACAGTCGCAGAGGGTAGCGGTGAAGCTTTGTAGGTGCTGTGTGAAATTGTGTAAGGGTTTTGCTCAGGGACGAGTGAGGGCGTATATCCTTTACGCCTTGAAATTTATTGCGACAGATATGCCGCCTTCGCGGGCAAGCCAGTCGCCACAGCACTTTCTGGATCATCAATGCCCAACATCCTCCTGGTCGAAGACGACACCGCCCTCGCCGAACTGATCTCCAGCTATCTCGAGCGCAACGGCTATTCCGTCAGCGTGATCGGCCGAGGCGACCATGTGCGCGAACGGGCGCGGCTCAATCCGCCGGACCTGGTGATTCTCGACCTGATGCTGCCGGGCCTCGACGGCTTGCAGGTCTGTCGCCTGTTGCGCGCAGACTCGGCAACGCTGCCGATTTTGATGCTGACCGCCCGCGACGACAGCCACGATCAGGTGCTGGGCCTGGAAATGGGCGCCGACGATTACGTGACCAAACCCTGCGAACCACGGGTTTTGCTGGCGCGGGTACGCACCTTGCTGCGTCGCAGCAGCCTGGGCGAGCCGATGACCGCCAACGACCGCATCCTGATGGGCAACCTGTGCATCGATCTGTCGGAGCGCACGGTGACCTGGCGCGATCAGCCGGTTGAACTGTCCAGCGGCGAATACAACCTGCTGGTGGTGCTGGCCCGTCATGCCGGTGAAGTGCTGAGTCGCGACCAGATTCTGCAACGCCTGCGCGGCATAGAGTTCAACGGCACCGACCGCTCGGTGGATGTGGCGATTTCCAAGCTGCGACGCAAGTTCGACGACCACGCGGGCGAAGCGCGCAAGATCAAGACCGTGTGGGGCAAGGGTTATCTGTTCAGCCGTTCCGAGTGGGAATGCTGATTCGATGTTCAGAATCCTGTTTCGCCTCTATCTGGTGACGATCGTTTCCTACAGCGCGGCGATCTATCTGGTGCCGGATCTGGTGGTGATGGCGTTCAAGCAGCGGTTCGTCACCTACAACCTCGATTATTCCCGTGGCCTGCAATCGCTGATCACCAAGCAGTTTCGCGCCGTGCCGCAGGATCAGTGGCCGGCGGTTGCGGCGTCGATGGACAAGGATTTCCAGCCGCTGCACATCGTCCTCGCCCGTATCGATAACGCCGATTTCACCCCGATCGAACAAGAGCGCCTGCGTCGTGGCGAAAACGTGGTGCGCATCGGCGACTGGGGCTGGCGTACGCTGGCGGTGACGCCGCTGAACGACCAGGTGGCCGTGCAAATGGTGGTCCCGCCGGATCCGATGGACGTGAACCTGTTGTACTGGAGCATCAACGTGCTGATCGGCGCGAGTCTGCTGGCGTGCCTGTTGCTCTGGTTTCGTCCGCACTGGCGCGACCTGGAACGCCTCAAGGGCACGGCCGAACGTTTCGGCAAGGGCCATTTGAGCGAGCGCACGCAGATTGGCCCGAGCTCCAACATCGGCAGCCTGGCCAACGTGTTCGACACCATGGCCGGCGACATCGAAAACCTGCTCAACCAGCAGCGGGACCTGCTCAACGCCGTGTCCCACGAATTGCGCACGCCGCTGACCCGCCTGGACTTCGGCCTGGCGCTGGCGCTGTCCGATGATTTGCCGCAAACCAGTCGTGAACGCCTGCAAGGTCTGGTCGCGCATATTCGTGAACTGGATGAATTGGTGCTGGAGCTGCTTTCCTACAGTCGCCTGCAAAATCCGGCGCGTTTGCCGGAGCAGGTAGAAGTGTCGCTGGACGAGTTCATCGACAGCATTCTGGGCAGCGTCGACGAAGAGCTGGAATCTCCGGAAATCGTCATCGATGTGCTGCTGCATAATCAGCTGGAACGTTTTTCCCTTGATCCACGCCTGACCGCCCGTGCAATTCAGAACCTGTTGCGTAACGCCATGCGTTACTGCGAAAAGCGCATTCAGATCGGTGTGCAGGTTTGCCCGAAGGGCTGTGAGATCTGGGTGGATGACGACGGGATTGGCATTCCGGAAGACGAGCGGGAGCGGATTTTCGAGCCGTTCTATCGACTGGATCGCAGCCGCGACCGGGCCACGGGCGGGTTTGGCCTGGGGCTGGCAATCAGCCGTCGGGCGCTGGAAGCCCAGGGCGGGACGTTGACGGTGGAAGGTTCGCCGTTGGGCGGGGCGCGGTTCAGGCTGTGGCTACCAACCCCCGTTTAGCGCTCGTTGATGATCATTCCCACGCAAACGGTTCGAGGCCTCGACGTGGGAACGATCAGTGCACAGCGATCAGCGTGAGATAACAGGCGTCAGTCAAAGCAGTTCAGTGGAATGGATCAGGCCGACCCCCGCCACTTGCATCTGCTCGATCGCCGCCGTCAGCGAGCCGTTCAGATCAATCGCCCGGCATGCATCCAGCACCACAAACGCATTGAACCCCGCGGCCCGTGCATCCAGCGCGGAGAACATCACGCAGAAATCCAGCGCCAGGCCGACCATGTACACCGTGTCGATGCCGCGCTCCTTCAGATAACCCGCCAGACCTGTGGTTGTGACGCGGTCCGCTTCCAGAAACGCCGAATAGCTGTCGATGTCCGGGTTGCAGCCCTTGCGGATGATCAGTTGCGCATGAGGCAGGTTCAATTCCGGGTGGAGTTCGGCACCCCGGGTGGCCTGCACGCAATGATCCGGCCACAGGGTCTGTTCGCCGTAGGGCAGTTGAATCACGTCGTAGGGCTTGTGGCTGGGGTGACTGGAGGCGAACGACGCATGGCCGGCAGGGTGCCAGTCCTGTGCGATCACGACCTGTTTGAACTGGCGGGCGAGATCGTTGACCAACGGCACTATCCGATCACCCTCGGGCACCGGCAATTGGCCGCCGGGAATGAAGTCGTTCTGTACATCGATGACCAGCAATGCACTACGAGGCGTGATAGACATCGGTAATCCTTACTTGGAAAGTCACTGGTCCAGCATAGTACAGCCTGCCTCGTGCGCCTGATCGGGCGAGCGCAATTCAGCAGCAATTCTTGATCATTTTCTTCGAGAAAACACCTGTCAGATATGACAGTTGTGGCCTTCGCTGCATGGGTATCTGATGGCAGGCAACGCGATCCTGCAGTGATCAATCCCTTTCGATCCGCTGGCAAAGGACTGAAGACGATGGCCGTCCCTACACTCGTTCAACCTCGTATTCCCGGTATGAAACAACCGGTGTCCGCGCCGCAACCGGTCGATGCCGGACTGCCATTGGCGCTGACTTATCTCTATCCCGAGGGGGTCAAGGTTTTCATCGAGCCTTCGGCGGGTATGGTTGCGGATGACAGGCTTGTCTTGCGACTTGACGGTGTTGTAGTGGCAACTAAACCGATTTCCGCCGGAGAGGAAAACCAACGAGCGGACCTGTATGTTCCGGTGAAATATTTGAAGGACGGGCTTAACACGCTGGACTACGGCCTGGAACAAGCCGGCGTCGAGATTGAAACTTCACACCCGTTGCGGGTCTGGTTCCACAGCAAGCGTCCGGGGCTGGTGGATCGTTTTCCCGAGGAGGAGGGGCATTCGGAGCTGAAGCTGAAAGTCGAGCAAGTGGTCCTCGATGAAGGCGTCAATCCCGAACGGGCACGGGAAGGCGTTGCTGTCACGCTTTCCTATCCGCTGATGAGAGCTTTCGACAACGTGCAACTTGATTGCAACGGCGTGATCCTGACGCGGCTTGTGACCCAGGCCGACGTCGATAGCGGAGAGCCTTTGGTGATCAGGATCGAGGAAGCGACGTTCATCGAAGCGGGCGACGCGGCGGATTTTTCGTTGAAGTTCACGGTGACCGATTGTGTTGGCAACGGTCCGGACACCGACAATCCGTACTCGGTCGCATTGCCTTTGTACGTCAATCTTTTGGGGCAATGGTACGACCCGCCGATTGTCAGTGAAGACCCTGCCGACGCCGAAGATGACCCCGATACGATCGACCTCGACAAGCTTGCCGGCGGGCCCGCGACTGCGCAGGTGTACGTGTCACGCGACTGGATGAAAGGTGACGACATTCACCTGTACTGCCGCTTTCAGGATGCGATCGGTGACGTGCAGTCATTGACGTTGGTCGAGACGGTCAAGAACATTCCGTTCATGTACACGTTCTCGGTACCGAACAATTATCTCACTGCCGCCGCGGACGGCACGGCTAAATTCCGGTATACCCGGGTAAGTGGTGGTGTACCGCTGGATCGTTCCGAGACGTTGACCGTCCGCATCATTGGCGGCGCCACCAGTGATCTGTTGCCTCCAACCCTCGTCGGGACTGGCGATCAGTTTGATCCATTGGACTTTCCCGAGGGTCTGACCGTTCGTGTCGAGCACCTTGAGGCCCAGGACGGCGATCAGGCTCGTCTGCTGGTCAAAGGGGCTCCAGGGCTTGGCTCACCGGTGTTCAAGGCGGTCAACTTCAACAAGAATCACCGTGCCAATTTTGTACTCAGGCCTGAAGTGCTTGCGGCCAATCACGGCCGAACGATGACACTGGGTTGGGAGTTGCTGCAGGCAGGAGGCTCGCAGCCATCGGGCGAGCGGGAGGTCACCGTCCACAGGATCGAAGACGCCGATCGGCGCTTGCCAACCCCGGGGTTGCCACAGGCTCTGGATGAAGTGCTCGAACTGGGCGCATTCAAAGGGCACGCTCAGGCAACCTGCAAACCGTGGCCAGGGATGGCTGTGGGGCAGTTACGCTGGTTTCGTCTATGCGGTGTCGGACACGATGACAAGGACCATGAGATCACGATTGCCAACGGCGCTCCGGTCACGGAGCCAGAAACAAAGGCCGGTCTGGACAATGCGCTGATGCGGGATCTATTGCTGAAATTCAAGCCGGAAACCAAGGTGGTCCTGGAGCTGAAGGTGGCATTTGACGGTCATCACGACGAGCGCTCCGCCGTGGTTTTCAAAACCCGCGAGTATAAGGTTCTGAACCTGCCGGCCATGGTATTGGAGGACTTCACGCAGGCACCCGCGCAAGTGGTGACGAAGGGGGGCATCATGGAAACCGCCAACCTGCTTATCAATTTTGTGTCGGGTAGTGGCGAGTGCGCGATCATGCCACGTGCCGATATCGGCCAATCGTTCGCCGGGCGGGTTGAAGGACAGGTGTTGAGTATCGGTCGCGACAGTAATCCTCCGGAGCCGGTGATCGTCGAGCTGGAGTTGAAAGATGCCTGTTCCTGCGCCAGTTTCTGGCATTTAAGCAGTAACTATGAAGACAGTTTCGTGGAGTATCTGTCTGCGCACGGAACCCTGCTTGCAAGCAAGTCTCTCGGCACGTCCTACAGCACGCCACAAAGCGTCTTGCATGAGGCATCGGGGATAAAGTTCATCCGGATTGTCTGTCCGAAGGCAGACTGGTTCTCCCTCGACACGATCAAAGTTGAATATTGATCAGGGTTCGGGCGAAACCATGAAGCTCGGATGTCGGGTTGTATCCGATCAACATCCATGCATGTTCGTGAACGGTCCAGTACACCACATTCATTTTGTGTCGACGCTCCTGCTCCACGGGAAGACTGCCACTGTTCGAGCGCGTCACGCATAGCGCAAGCGGGCCGTATCTGGCGTCCTGATAAACGATTTGCGCAATGGGTACGCCGTCGTATTCGAGTATTTGTGCACGCTTGAACACGGCACCGGGCAGCTTCAGCTTAGCGGGCGAAAGGCTCAGACCCAGGCGCGCATCGACGGTTCGCAACTGCGCCAGTTGCGAGGCTTCATCGGTGGGCAAGTGTTCGAGAGTCTGCGGCACGTACAACGCCATGTAATCGCCCACCCGCTCGCGCCAGTTGTGCGATTGCTGCGCTTGCCAGGCCAGGAACAAGCGGTCCGCCGCGACACCTGCGAGCGCCACGCCCGCTGCCGCTGCGCCGATGAACCAGCGTCGGCTGAAACCCGGCTTCTGCGGTGACGGCGCGGCATCGAGCCGGGCCTGCAAGCGATCGAGCGGCGCCTGTTGCGCCAGTTCGTCATAGGCGGTCTTGAACGGCAGGTTGCTGCGGCTCAGCCATTGCACCCGTAGGCTCAGGAGCGGATCGTCGGCGATGAGACTGTCGAGGTGGCTGCGCTGTTCGCGGTCCAGTTCATCGTCCAGATACGCCACCAGTTGCTCGTCGGAAGGCGTATTCATTGCCGGTCTCCTGCGGGGCTGTTCGGTACCGCTTGCAGCGGCGGGTATTCGGCCAGTTTCAGGCGCGCGGTGGCCAGCCGGCTCATGACCGTGCCGATCGGCACTTGCAGGATCTCGGCGACTTCGCGGTAGGACAGGCCTTCAACGTAGGCGAGATACACCGTTTCGCGCTGAGTTTCCGGCAGCGCATCGACACGGCGGATCACCTGCGCCGCCATCACGTGGGTCTGCGCGGCGTATTCACCATCGAAGGTCAACTGACTTTCGGCGTCCGCCACACCCTGGCCCTGGCGCACCCGACGGGCGCGCACTTCGTTGAGCCAGATCGAATGCAGGATGCTCAGCAGCCAGCGATCCATGCGCGTGCCAGCCACGTACTGGCTCGAACGCTCGAGCGCCCGTACGCAGGTGGCTTGCACCAGATCCTCGGCCACGTGCCGATTGCGCGACAGCAGCAAGCCGTAACGCCACAGGCGCGCCAGGTGTTGCCCGAGTTCGGCTCTGAAGGCCTGATCGCTGAAAATGTTCGCCTCCGCGTGTCGTGTCAGGTTTTCGATGAATCGTTGATGGCTTCCGCCAAGTCTCGGTATTCCTCGCAGGTTGTGCCGCAAATCTTCTGGATGTGCTGCAACTGTTCCTGCGCCAGATCGACGCGACCCTTGATGACATAAGCCTCGCCCAGGTACTCGCGGACTTGCGCGTACTGCGGATCAAGCCTCACCGATTGCAGGTAATAGCCGATGCCTTCGTCGGTGCGCCCCAGTTTGCGCGTGGCATAACCGCGATAGTTGAGGGCCTTGGCGGTGTTCGGTTGTTCCAGCGTATCGAGCAGGGCCAGGGCTTCTTCATAACGGCCGGCCTTGGCCAGACGGTAGGCGTAATCGGTCCGGTCGGCGTCGGGCACCAGATGGCTGGTCTGCATCACGCACTTCTGCGTTTTGGTGTCGAACACCTGGCCTTTGGGGCAGTTGGGTTTCTGAACGGGCGCCTCTTCATCGCCATTGGCGAAGGCGAGGGGGCTCACGAAAACGGCGGCCACCAGCAACGGGGCGGCGAACATAACGGAACGGATAGTCATGGGCAAGGCTCCACAGGGGGTCATGTTTCACTTTGAACACCGCAGGGTGAACATTTATTCATTGCTTTGTCAGGCTTTGTTAAAGGAAAGCCCTTTCTCCGGCGCTATGCTCGTCAGCGTTCGTCTTCGATCTGCAGTTCTACCATGGGAGTTTGGCCATGAAAGATCAGGTTCACCATTCGGCCGCCAGCGGCTACAAAACCGCCGCCGACACCTACGTCAAAGGCCGGCCCGACTATCCGCCTGCCGTTACCGAATGGCTGACGGGCACACTGGGCCTCGATGGCCACAAGACCGTTATCGACCTCGGCGCCGGCACCGGCAAGTTCACCGGACGATTGGTGGCGACCGGTGCTCAGATGATTGCCGTTGAGCCGGTGGCGCAGATGCTGGAGAAGCTGTCGCTGGCCTGGCCGCAGGTGTTGGCCGTCAGCGGTACGGCAAGGGATTTGCCGCTGCCCGATGCCTCGGTGGATGCCGTCGTCTGCGCGCAGGCCTTTCACTGGTTCGCCAGCACCGAGGCGCTGGATGAAATCGCCCGGGTGCTCAAGCCGGGCGGCAAACTGGGCCTGATCTGGAACCTGCGCGACACCCGGATCGACTGGGTGCCCAAGCTGGACGCCATCGTCAATGCGTTGGAAGGCGACACGCCGCGCTTCTACACCGGCGAATGGCGCAAGGCCTTTCCACACCCGGCGTTCGGGCCGTTGCAGGCTCAGCACTTTCAGCATGGTCATACCGGCTCGCCGGAAGATGTGATTTTCAACCGGGTGCGATCCACCAGTTTCATTGCCGCGTTGAACGATCAACAGCGCGCGAAGATCGACGAGCAGATTGCTCAACTGATTGCCGGCGAGCCGCAGCTGCGGGGCAGAGAGGTGGTGACGGTGCCTTACGAGACCGCCGCTTTCGTCGCGGTGAAGAACGGCTAAAGTCCCGCATTTGGCCGAACCGCCGTGCTGATGCCTTGTTATAGTTCGGGCCTCATTTTCAGCCCGGTAAAGGATTTCTGCCATGACTCAATACACCGCCTTCAGCGTCGAACTGGCCGACAACATCGCCCATGTGCAGATCAACCGTCCGGAAAAAATCAACTCGATGAACGCTGCGTTCTGGAGCGAAATCGTCGAGGTGTTCCAGTGGATCGACGACACCGACGAAGTGCGGGTGGTGGTGCTCAGTGGTGCCGGCAAACACTTTTCCTCGGGTATCGACCTGATGATGCTGGCCGGCGTCGCCAACGAGCTGGGCAAGGACGTCGGCCGCAACGCACGCCTGCTGCGCAAAAAGATTCTGACCCTGCAAGCCTCGTTCAACGCCGTCGACAATTGCCGCAAACCGGTGCTGGCGGCGATTCAGGGTTATTGCCTGGGCGGCGCCATCGATCTGATCGCGGCCTGCGACATGCGCTACGCCGCCGAAGATGCACAATTCTCCATTAAAGAAATCGATATCGGCATGGCGGCCGATGTAGGCACTTTGCAACGGTTGCCACGGATCATCGGTGACGGCATGCTGCGGGAACTGGCTTACACCGGTCGCACCTTTGGCGCCGAAGAAGCGCGCAGCATCGGCCTGGTCAACCGCGTCTACAGCGACAAGGACAGCCTGATCGAAGGCGTGATGGACATTGCCCGGGACATCGCCGGCAAGTCGCCGATCGCGGTCACCGGCACCAAGGAAATGATCAGCTACATGCGCGACCATCGTATCGACGATGGTCTGGAGTACGTTGCCACCTGGAACGCCGCCATGTTGCAATCCACCGACTTGCGCGTGGCCATGGCCGCCCATATGAGCAAACAGAAACCCGAATTTCTGGATTGAGAAACCATGACATCTCGCTGGACCACCGCAGTACTGGACACCGATCAACCCGGCGGCTGGGCCGTCGCGCGCAGCCCCGAGGGTTTTCTGTTCGATGACAACGGCGCGCTGTTCCCCCGGGAATGGCTCAAGCGCCAGGACTTGTCGATCCTTGCCGAGCACGGCATCGGTCACCTCGATGGCGAGCCGGTCTACCTGCTGGAATTGCGCAACACCAGCGAGGTGTCGGGTTGTAACTGGAAGGGGCTGCGGGCGTTCATGCTCGATGGCGATCACACTATCTACAAAGTGCTGGGCTATGCCGCACAGATCGGCACCTGGGCCCGTGAACACCGGTTCTGCGGCAACTGCGGTCAGGCCATGACTCAGGTGCCACGGGAGCGGGCGATGTATTGTCAGCCGTGCGAGCTGCGCAGTTATCCGCGCATTTCGCCGAGCATGATCGTGCTGGTGACCCGTGGCGATGAAGTCCTGCTGGCGCGCTCACCGCGTTTCGTCACCGGGGTCTACAGCACGCTGGCCGGGTTCGCGGAGCCTGGGGAATCCGCCGAGGATTGCCTGATCCGCGAAGTGCGCGAAGAGGTCAGCATCGAAGTGAAGAACATCCAGTACATGGGCAGCCAGTGCTGGCCGTTCCCGCACTCGATGATGCTGGGCTTCCACGCCGAATATGCCGGTGGCGAGATTGTCTGTCAGGAAGACGAGATCGAAGACGCCCAGTGGTTCAACGTACACGATCTGCCGCCGTTGCCGGCGTCAAAATCGATTGCCCGTTACCTGATCGACGTCTATGTAGCGCGGCGTTTAGGCCATGCTGAACCAGTGCTGCCAGGCTAGGCGCACGGTCAACCCCAGCACCACGGTGATGAACACCGGACGAATGAACTTGGCGCCGCCGCTGATCGCGGTGCGCGCCCCGAAGAATGCGCCGACCATCACCGACAGGCCCATGCTCAGGCCGATGATCCAGTCCACTTGCCCGGAAAACACGAACACCGACAGCGCTGCAATGTTGCTGACGAAGTTCATGCTGCGCGCCACGCCGCTGGCCTTGACCAGATCGATCGGGTACAGCAGCAGGCTGCTGACCGTCCAGAACGCGCCGGTGCCAGGACCCGCCACGCCGTCGTAGAAGCCGAGGCTGAAGCCCTGGGTCGATTGCCACTTTTTCTTGATCGGTGCGTCGCTGTCCAGGGGCGCTTTCGGCGTGCCGCCAAACAACAGGTACAGGCCGCAGGCGAAGACGATTACCGGCAGCATCTTGTTCAGCCATTCCGCCGGCAGATAGTGGGCGACGATGGCGCCGGTCAGGGCGCCGACCAGCGTGCCAATGATCGCGTGCATCCATTGCCTTGGGTGGAACAGCTTGCGCCGGTAGAAAGTAAAACTGGCGGTGGCCGAACCGAAGGTCGAACTCAACTTGTTGGTGCCCAGCACCAGGTGCGGCGGCAGGCCGGCGGTGAGCAGCGCAGGCGTGGTCAACAGACCGCCACCGCCGGCGATGGCGTCGATGAATCCGGCAATGAAAGCGACAAGGGCCAGAACGGCCAGGGTAGTGAGGTCAACGCTGAGTTCGAAAGGCATGGAATCGGCTTATTTCGGCAGGGCAGGAGCGGGCGGTCATCATAGCCGTAACACCCGGTCATCGCGACTTGGATCCTCGTCGATCAAGTGGAGCTCGGACGGAAGTCGCTACACGACCGAGAACCAGACTTTGCTGATGAGGTAATGCCCTTTGTTTCCAAAGGGATCGTTGGGAATGGCGAAGTGAACACTTAACCACTCGTAACCGGGCCGGATAGTGCCTTTGAGCGTCAGCGTTCTTGTTTGCGGATCGACATAGCGTACTTCGGGCCATACTTCATGCTCACCAGTGTTGCGATTGGTCGTCCAGAGCGTGCAGTAGATGTGCGCGTGAAACATTGGATTGGGGGTTTTGCTGAGGACCGGGATGTGAATTCGTCGATCCTTGGTGTCTTGCAACGGGGCGGCATTGGGAGCCTGGATCCGGGAACTGAAAGCGAACACTCCCGGTTGAATGTGAAAGGTCTTTGTTGCAAGACTCTGCCCCTGGTTTCTACCACCGACCAAGCGTGCGGCATAGCTACCGTTGTGGCGTTCGACGGACATCGGTGTGTCGTAACCTTGTGGAATCCATTCGCTGAAATCACCGGTGCTGAAATCACCATTTGGAACCATGTTTTTCTGGGTCATATCAGTCGCTCACTGTCATGGTCGATAGAGAGGCCGTTAATTCGGCCAAATATGGCTGCATGACAATGATTTGATGAATTTGCTGTTGTCGCTACTGTCATTACTGACAGTCCATAAGTACCTTTTGCGATAAAAACAATGGGCTATTGTTGTTTTGGGAAAAGCACGAAATGGAAGCATCCCTGCTTCCATCGTGAGTGGCGGGCTCCGTGATTACAGACCCAGCTCGGACAACCCCGGATGATCATCCGGGCGTCGGCCCAGAGGCCAGTGGAACTTGCGTTCGCTTTCCTTGATCGGCATGTCGTTGATGCAGGCGTAACGCTGGAACATCAGGCCGTGCTCGTCGAATTCCCAGTTCTCGTTGCCGTAGGAGCGGAACCAGTTGCCCGAGTCGTCGTGCCATTCGTAGGCGTAACGCACGGCGATGCGGGTGTCGGAATAAGCCCAGAGTTCCTTGATCAGGCGGTAATCCAGTTCCTTGGCCCATTTGCGGGTCAGGAACCCTTTGGCTTCTTCGCGGTTGTTGGCGAATTCGGCGCGGTTGCGCCATTTGGTGTCCAGGGTGTAGGCCAGCGACACGCGCTCCGGGTCGCGGGAGTTCCAGCCATCTTCGGCCAGACGAACTTTTTCAATGGCCGATTCACGGTTGAACGGTGGCAATGGCGGACGAACTTCGGCTGCAGTAGACATGTTTGTCTCCCGATCTATTAACAGTTAAACAACTTGTCAGGCTTATTAAGGCGTTACAGGTCCAATAACTTTCGCGCCATGCATTGCGCATTATCGGCGGCACTGTGATCACCCATCACAAGCGCTACGGTAATGGCGCCGTCAATCAGGATCAGCAGCTGCTTGGCCAACAGCTGCGGGTCCTCGGCACCATGTTCGGTACACAGCTCGCACAGGTAGTCGAGCAGCTTTTGTTTGTGGTCTTTGGCGACCAGGCGCACCGGATCCTCGGGATCGCCGGTTTCGCCACTGGTGTTGATGAAGGCACAGCCCCGGAAACCTTCCGAGGCGAACCAGCCCTTGAGTACGGTAAACAGGTTGAGCAGGCGGTCGGCCGGGGTTTCGGCCTGATCGACGGCGCTTCTGTACCAGTGCATCCAGCGCACGTCGCGGCGTTGCAGGGCGGCGACGGTCAACTCCTCCTTGTTGGCGAAGTAGCGGTAGATACTCTTTCTGGAAACACCGGCGGTTTTCACCAGAAGATCCATGCCGGTGGCCGCGATGCCACTTTTGTAGATCAACTTTTCGGTGACATCCAGAATGATGTCTCGGGTCGTGTCGTTGCGTGTGATTTCGTTCATGTGATGAACAGTAGAACGATCGTTCTCCTTGGTCAAGAAATTATTTTACGATCGTTCCCGCGCGCTGCATTCCCACGCAGAACGTGGAAACGATCAATCAGGCGTGAAGACCCGAAGGAGTTGATGGTGTAAGCTCTCGGGTTCTTCGGATTCGACCCATTGCGAGCCCTATGCCGTTGCTTTTCAAACGCTCTCTGCTGCCCAAGTTGCGCAGCTTTCCGCTGACCGCCGAGGCCGTGACCATTCTGTCCGGTGCCGCCGAGTTCCGCCGTTGCCTGCTGGAGAAAATCGCCCAGGCGACCCAGCGCATCTACCTCGTCGCGCTCTATCTGCAAAACGATGAGGCCGGCCAGGAAATTCTCGAGGCCTTGCACGCCGCCAAACTCAAGCGTCCCGAGCTTGAAATCGCGGTGGTCGTCGACTGGCTGCGGGCCCAGCGCGGCTTGATCGGTGCCGGCAAGCAACCGGGCAACGCCGCCTGGTATCAGGAGATGACCCGCACCCACCAGAGCGTGGTGCCGGTTTATGGCGTGCCGGTGCAGACCCGCGAGCTGTTCGGCGTGCTGCACCTGAAGGGCTTCGTGATCGACGATTGCGTGGTCTACAGCGGCGCCAGCCTGAACAACGTCTACCTGCACAAGTTCGACAAGTATCGCTTTGACCGTTATCACGTGTTGCAGAACCGTGAATTGGCGGACTCCATGCACCACCTGGTCAAGCACGGTCTGATCGAATCCAAAGCGGTGCATCGCCTCGACCTGCCGAACCTGCCGACCACCCGCAGCCTGCGCAACGACATCGGCGACCTGCGCAGCCGTCTCAAATACGCCGCGTATGACACCAGTGCCGGCAGCACGGCGCATACCGGCCTGTCGGTCAGCCCGTTGCTCGGTGTGGGCAAGAACAATCCGCTGAACCGGGTGATTCTGGAACTGATTGCCAGCGCCCAGAAGCAACTGACCATCTGCACGCCGTACTTCAACCTGCCGCTGGGGGTGATCCGCGAGATCAACCGGGCGCTGGCCCGTGGTGTGAAGATCGATATCGTGGTCGGCGACAAGACCGCCAACGACTTCTACATTCCGCCGACCGAGCCGTTCAAGGTGATCGCCGCGCTGCCGTATCTCTACGAGATCAGCCTGCGCCGTTTCGCCAAGCGCCATCAGCGCAACATCGACAGCGGCCAGTTGAACCTGCATCTGTGGCGTGAGGGCGACAACAGCTATCACCTCAAGGGCATGTGGATCGACCAGCGCTACACGCTGCTGACCGGCAACAACCTCAACCCGCGGGCGTTCCGTCTCGACCTGGAAAACGCGTTGTTGATCGATGACCCGAAAGGCGAGTGGCTGGAACCGCGCCGCCTTGAGCTGGAAAACATCTTCGAACACACCACGCGGATCGAGCGATTCCAGGACCTGGAAGCCTTGGCGGACTATCCGGCCGGGGTGGCCAAGTTCCTCAAGCGCGTGAGCCGGGTGCGGGTCGAACGGTTGCTCTATCGCATCCTCTAATGCACAGAGTTTTCAGCGTCGCTAAAAATGTCTTCGCGAGCAAGCCCGCGAAGGCGGCAGAACAGGCGCTACACGTCTCAGTTCAGACCGAGCTTGCCACGCAGCGTCGACAGGTCTTCTGCCAGGGTATTGACCGGGCCCACCAGCGCCTTGCGGTCGTTGTCCTTCACCTTGTCGTAAGTCTCGAAACCACCGTCCCTGGTCTTGTACTTGGCCAGGATCTTGTCCACGGTGGCGAAGTTCTTGTCGACTTTGGCCACAAACGCCTTGTCCTGCTTCTCGATCTGCGGACGGAACAGGTCGACGATTTTCTTCGCGCCGTCGATGTTGCCCTGGAAGTCATAGAGATCGGTGTGGCTGTAACGGTCTTCCTCACCGGAGATCTTGGTGGCGGCGACTTCTTCCAGCAGTGCGGCAGCACCGCCGACGACTTTCTCGGGCGGGAAGGTCAGGCCGGCGACGCGGGTCTGCAGGTCCTGGACGTCTTTATCCAGCTTGTCGGCCAGATCGTTCAGGCCCTGGGTGCTTTTTTCCGAGAACAACGAGTACTCGAGGCGGTGAAAACCGGTGAAGTCTTCAGCCTTCACGCCTTTTTCGTGGTCGTCGACGCGGGAGTCGATGGATGCATCGAGGTCACTGAACAGCTCGGCGATTGGCTCGATCGACTCGTAATAAACGCGGGTTGGCGCGTAGAGTTTTTGCGCGGTGGCCAGGTCGCCCTTTTTCACGGCATCGGTGAATTGCCTGGTGTGGGTGCCCAGTTGGTCCAGTTGCTCGGTGACGTAGATCTTGTAGTCCGAAACCGGCCCGACCAGATCCAGCGGCGCGGTCGCCGCGAACGCCGACAGCGGGGTGTTGAGTAGACCAAGGGTCAGCAATAACGCGATGGGCGTCTTTTTCATGGGGGCGGCTCCTGTTGAATGCTATGCAGTTGTTTTTGGTTGGGTAGCGTTGAGCAGCGAGCGACCGATGAAATCCTTGTCGCCCGTAACACCCGGCAGGGTGAAGAAGTAACCGCCGCCGACCGGCTTGAGGTATTCCTCCAGCGGCTCGCCGTTGAGGCGGGTCTGAACGGTGATGAAGCCTTTTTCCAGATCGGCCTGGTAGCAGATGAACAACAGGCCCATGTCGAGCTGGCCGTTCTTGTTCACGCCGTTGGAATAGTTGAACGGCCGGCGTAGGATCAGATTGGCCTGGGTCGCGGCGGTGCGCGGGTTGGCCAGACGGATGTGCGCGTCGAGCTTGGTCAGCTTGCCTTCCGGGTCCTTGCTGTAGTCCGGGACTTCGGTTTCATGGCTGGCGCCCATTGGCGCGCCGGTGGTTTTCACCCGGCCGATGATGCTTTCCTGCTCCTGTAACGGCGTGCGGTCCCAGCGTTCGACGAAGTTGCGGATGATCCGCACCGCTTGATAACTGCCGTGGACGGCCCAGGCCGGTTCGTCGCTGCCCGGTTGCACCCAGACGATACGGTCCATGGCTTTGTCGTCGTTGGAATCCGGGTTGGCCGAGCCGTCGCGAAAACCCAGGAAGTTACGCGCCGATTGCGCCGGCACACCGGGTTTGGCCGGGGCTTGCGGCGGCACGCTGCCTTCCTGTTTCCAGCGCACCAGCAGCAGGTCCGGCAGGTTTTTCACGATGTCGCGCAGGGCGTGGATGTTGGTGTCGGCGGTGTTGGAGCAGAACTGCAGGCTCAAGTCGCCGTGGCAGCAATCGGCTTCCAGCGCATCGTTGGGGAAGCCGACCATGCGGATCAGGCGCTTGGGCTTGGCAGCGGCGAGGCCGAAACGCTCGTCGAACAGCGATTCGCCCACCGACACCGTAATGGTCAGGTTGTCCGGGGTGACCACCGGGCCGAGGATGCCGGAATCCGGCGGCGGCAGCTTCGGATCGATCTGCGCCACCGGCCCGCCCTTCATCAGGAACGCGATGCGCTCGTTGAGGGTGCGGAACAGGCGTTCGAGGTCTTCACGGTCGCTGGCCAGCACATCGAATGACACCAGCATGCCGGACGCCGGACGCGGGGTGACAATGCCGGTCTGGTGTACGCCATGGAAGTCGTGATGATCCTGGGTCTTGTCGCTGCTCGGTGCTTCGGTGACTTGCGCGGGTACGGCGGCCATGGCCGGGCAGCTCAGGGCGGTGCCGGCCAGTGCGACGCCGGCGGCGCCCATCCCCATCAGTACGCGACGGCGTTGCAGGTTGAAGTGTTCGGAATCGTTCATCGGTATTCGTCTTCTATTTACAGGCCGGAGAGGCCGAGGGCGGGATCGATGCCGTCGAGGGCGTCGGCCAGGGTCTTGGCCTTGTCGGCGATCTGTTTGCGTTGTTCACCGCTGACGGTGTCGTAACTGGCGTAGCCATCCTTGACCTTGAAGCCGTTCAGGGTGTTGTCGAAATCAGTCAGCGCGCTGTCGATTTTCGGCAGCAGTTCGGCGGCGGATTTGCTCAGCAGCGGCCGCAGCAGTTCGACGACTTTGTGCGCGGTCTCCAGATTGGCTGCGAAACCGTTGAGATCGCTGTGGCTGTAGCGTTCCTCTTCGCCGCTGGCGGCGCGCACGTCGGCCAGGGTGTTGAGGTTGCGCACGAGGATTTCCACCAGTTGCTCCGGCGGCAGCGATTGGGCCAGCAACTGTTGTTTCAGCGTGTTGACGTCGCCCAACAGGCGTTCGGCAACCGGCGACAGGCCGTCGAGACTGCGTTGCTGGAACAGCGCGTACTCGATGCGATGGAAACCGACAAAGGCCGGATCCTGCTCGCGTTTTTCGAAGTAATCGGCGCGGGCGTTGATGCTGTTGTCCAGTTCCGCCAGGCGTTGTGCGGCCGGGGCCAGACGCTGATACGCGGCACGGGCCGGCAAATACGCCGCTTGGGCCTGGGCCAGATCACCGCGGGTGATTGCCTGGTTGAGCGCCGTGACAGCTCTGATCAGCGCGCTGCCCTGAGTGGCCAGATAAACCCGGAACTCCGACAGCGGCCCGACGAAAGCGACCATCGACGGCTTGGCCTTGGCGGCGGCGTCGGAAGCGGCGGTCGGCGTGACATGCAGCACGCCGCGCGGATTGCTCAGCAACCCGCAGGTGATGGCGTAGTCGCCGGGTTGCAGGTTGGCGTTGATCACCTGGCTCAGGCCCGGCGCGATGTTCTCGCGTTCCTCGATCACCAGCACGCCGTCGAGGATTTCCCATTCCACCGCCCGGTCGGAGCGGTTGACGATGCGGAAACTGGCGCGCCCGGCGGGTACGCTCAGCTCGTTCGGCTCGCAACTGCCGGGGTGGATGTTGACCACCACTTCGTCATGATTGTGCTGACGTTTGGCCGCGGCCATTTTCGAGGCGTAGTAGAACAGGCCGCCGGCGGCGATCATCACGACCACCGAACCGGCCACCGCCCAGCGCAAGGCGCGGGGAGGCGAGGCCTGAGGGATATTAGGCTTTGACATGGAGGCCCTTATTGGCTGGAAACGGAATTCGAGGCGGCGGCTTTGGGTGCAGGGGCGGGAGACGGATAGAAGAACATCACCAGCGCCACCACCAGATAGATCAGATACGCACCGAGGGTGCTGACGGTCGGGGCATCCTGATAACCGAACATGCCGGCCAGCACCGAGCCCAGCGGGCCGTCCATCGGCAACGTCGCGCTGAAGTCGAAGAGCACGGTTTGCAGGTGATTCCAGACCCCGGCTTCGTGCAGCGCCTGCACCGAGTTGGAGAGAATCCCGGCAGCGACCACCAGGATGAACAGTCCGGTCCAGCGGAAGAACGCCGACAGGTTCAGGCGCATGCTGCCACTGTAGATCAGGAAGCCGACGACGATGGCCAGGATCAGGCCGAGCAGGGCGCCAATCGGCGCGCCCGGGCCTTCGCTCTGCTGGAACACGGCGAGCAGGAAGAACACCGTTTCCAGTCCTTCCCGGGCGACGGCGAAAAACACCATGGCGATCAGGGCGATGACCTGATGCTTCGACGAAGTCAGTGCGTGATCGAGAGAGGCTTGCAGCGAATGTTTGATCGAACGCGCCACCTTGCGCATCCAGAACACCATGGAGCTGAGAATCCCCACGGCGACAAGGCCGACCACGCCTTCAAAGAGTTCCTGCTGTTTTTGCGGGAATTCGGCGCTGACCAGTTCCAGGCCACCGCCGACCAGCAACGCCAGCGCAGCGGCGAGAAACACGCCGATCCATACCGCCGGCATCCACTGGCCACGACCGGTCTGTTGCAGGTAGCTGGCGATAATGCCAACGATCAGCGCGGCTTCAATGCCTTCACGCAGCATGATCAGAAAGGGAACGAGCATTCGGCATCCACTGTGTAACGAAATGAGGTTACAAGTTGTAACATAATGAAAGTCATTCTCACATGCCACTCATTGACATTTACCTGAACGATAGCTGAACAGGCCTGAAGAACAATCATTCTCATGTCAGCCAAAAGCATTTCAGAGCGTGAGCGAGCTGTGTCTCGATGGCTGCGTTAAGATGCCAGCCACTCGAACAACAACAGGATTTGCCTCGATCCATGTCGGAAAAAGACACCATCGCCATTCAACTGGTGCGTGAAGCACTGCAGCAAAGTTGTGCGCCGGGCGTGGCCACGGAGGAAGTCTTGAACAAGGTCGGCATCGATCCGGCGCTGCTGGGCACCGATGACGCCCGCGTGCCCGCCGGTCAATACGCGCGGTTGTGGCGGCTGCTGGCGCGGCGGGGAGACGACGAGTTCTTTGGCATGGACCCGCGCAAGCTGAAGTCCGGCAGCCTGGAGTTCCTCTGCCGCAGCGCGATGGCCCAACCGAATCTGGCGGCCGGGCTGAGCAGCGGTTTGAGTTTCCTGTCGCTGATGCTTGAACGCCTGCCGGCACAACTCGTGCACCAGCAAAGCCTGGCGGAAATCGTCCTGCTGGAGGACGACCCCGAGCCGCGCCGCGCCTTCACCTATTTCACTTACTGGATGATCGTCCACGGCGTGGCGTGCTGGCTGGCGGGGCGGCGGATTCCGATCCTGGCCATCGAGTTGCGCTGCCCGGCGCCGGATTTCTGTGATGACTATCGGGTGATGTTCTCCGAGAACCTGCGTTTCGACCGGCCGCGCACGCGGATGATTTTCGCCGCCGACGTGCTGGATCTGCCGATCAAGCGCAGCGCCGAGGAGTTAAAGCGTTTTCTGGCCCATGCCCCGGCGAACATTCTGGTGAAGTACCGCGA
This sequence comes from Pseudomonas sp. 58(2021), assembly GCF_017491585.1. NCBI lineage: Bacteria > Pseudomonadati > Pseudomonadota > Gammaproteobacteria > Pseudomonadales > Pseudomonadaceae > Pseudomonas > Pseudomonas sp. 58(2021). Next base: position 6,444 of record NZ_JAFGYZ010000010.1, on the reverse strand, counting down.
CCCGGAAAGCCTTGCCAGCCGGATCAAGCAGGATCTGCGGCAGTTGCCCGCCGAACAGTGGCCGGAAACCGAAGCCCTGGCCCAGCAACTGTGCATGTCGGCCTCGACCCTGCGTCGGCGTCTGGCGGAAGAGGGGCAGACGTATCAAGGCCTCAAGGACAGCGTGCGCAAGGAATTGGCGATTACCTGGCTGGCAGAGCCTGCGATCAGTTTTGCCGAGATCGCCACGCGGCTGGGGTTTGCCGATGCGAGCTCGTTCTACAAGGCGTTTCGCAAGTGGTCGGGAACTAATCCTGGGCACTATCGCAGCTTGATCCTCAACGAAGCGTCCTGACCCACACTACCCGCCGCTGGTTCTCGTTCCCACACTCCGCGTGGGAACGATCATCGACGCGAACCTTGGCCAAACCAGTCATCCACTTTGAGGGCTTTGACCATTGCCGCAATCGGCGTGCGGCGCGAGTATTCCTCTGTTGTTTACGGTTCCCCAACCTAATAAGAACAGAGGGATTCTGGCAATGCGCGATTACTTGTCTGCCACCGCACAGTTTGATTATCAGCACACCGTGGACGCCGCACTCAGCGGCTCGCTCGAGGCGCTCAACGCCTGCGTCGAATGTTGTGACCGTCACGCCTTGCCGGGGCGCATCGCGCTGTTCTGGGAAGGTCGCGACGGCGCCAGTGCGACGTACACCTTCAGCGACCTGCAGGACAAAGCCGCGCGCTTCGCCAATTTCCTTCTCGCCCAAGGCGTGCAGAAGGGCGACAAGGTCGCTGGCCTGCTGCCGCGCAATATCGAATTGCTGATCACCGTGTTCGCCACCTGGCGCATCGGCGCGGTGTATCAACCGCTGTTCACCGCGTTCGGCCCCAAAGCCCTCGAACATCGCCTGAACAGTTCCGGCGCCAAAGTCGTGGTCACCGATGCCGTCAACCGGCCCAAGCTCAGTGAAGTCGCCGATTGCCCGACGCTGGTTACCGTCGGCGGCCCGAAAGGCCAGGGCATCGTCCGAGGCGATTTCAGTTTCTGGGCCGAGTTGCCCAACCATTCCAGTGTCTGCGAACCGGTGATGCTGACCGGCGAAGACCCGTTCCTGCTGATGTTCACTTCGGGCACCACCGGTCCGTCGAAAGCGCTTTCGGTGCCGCTCAAAGCCATCGTGGCGTTCCAGAGTTACACCCGCGATGCCGTGGATCTGCGCCCGGAAGATGCGTTCTGGAACGTCGCCGATCCGGGCTGGGCCTACGGCATTTATTTTGGCGTGACCGGCCCGTTGTCGATGGGCCATCCGATCACCTTCTACGATGGCCCGTTCACCCTCGAAAGCACTTGCCGGGTGATCAACAAGTACGGGATCACCAACCTCACCGGTTCGCCCACGGCGTATCGTTTGCTGATTGCCGGCGGCGATGAGTTTGCCAAATCGATCAAGGGCAAGTTGCGCATCGTCAGCAGTGCCGGCGAGCCGTTGAACCCGGAAGTGATCCGCTGGTTCGCCGACAACCTCGGCGTGGTCATTCACGACCACTACGGCCAGACCGAACTGGGCATGGTGCTGTGCAACCACCACGGCCTCGAACACCCGATCCACCTCGGCGCTGCCGGTTTCGCCTCGCCGGGCCATCGCATCGTGGTGCTCGACGATCAGTACAACGAACTCGGCGTCGGTCAGCCCGGCATTCTCGCCATCGACCGCACACAGTCGCCCATGTGCTGGTTCGCCGGTTACGAAGGTGCACCGACCAAGGCCTTCGTCGGCAATTACTACCTGAGCGGCGACACCGTGGAGTGGAACCCGGACGGCAGTATCAGCTTCGTTGGCCGCAGCGATGACGTGATCACCACGTCCGGCTACCGGGTTGGCCCGTTCGACGTGGAAAGCGCTCTGATCGAGCACCCGGCGGTGGTCGAAGCGGCGGTGGTCGGCAAGCCCGATCCCGAGCGCACCGAACTGGTCAAAGCCTTCGTCGTGCTCAACCCGCAATACCGCGCCGAACCGGCGCTGGCCGAAGAACTGCGGCAGCACGTGCGCAAGCGCCTGGCCGCGCACTCGTACCCCCGTGAAATCGAATTTGTCAGCGAGTTGCCGAAAACCCCGAGCGGCAAATTGCAGCGCTTTATCTTGCGCAACCAGGAAATCGCCAAGGCTCAAGAGGCCGCGGCGCACAAAGTTTCAGCTTGAATCAGGAAGTCAGTCATGCAGATCGAGAACAAGGTTTTTATCGTCACCGGCGGCGCATCCGGCCTGGGTGCCGCCACCGCTGAGTTGCTGGTGAGCGCCGGTGCCAAAGTGATGCTGGTGGACATGAACGCCGAAGCCGTCGCCGCCCAGGCACAGCGCCTCGGCGCGCAAAGTGTGGTGGCCGACATCAGCAACGAAGCTGCCGCCGAAGCCGCCGTGCAGGCCACGGTAAAAGCCTTCGGCAGCCTCAATGGCCTGGTGAACTGCGCCGGCATTGTTCGTGGCGAAAAAATCCTCGGCAAGAACGGTCCGCATGCGTTGGCGAGCTTCGCCCAGGTGATCAACGTCAACCTGATCGGCAGTTTCAACATGCTGCGTCTGGCGGCAGCCGCGATTGCCGAAAGCGAAGCCAACGCCGACGGTGAGCGCGGCGTGATCATCAACACCGCATCCGTCGCGGCGTTCGACGGCCAGATCGGCCAGGCGGCGTATTCCGCGTCCAAAGGCGCCATCGCCAGCCTGACTCTGCCTGCCGCGCGTGAACTGGCGCGCTTCGGCATCCGCGTGATGACCATCGCCCCGGGCATTTTCGAAACCCCGATGATGGCCGGCATGACCCCGGAAGTGCGCGACTCGCTGGCCGCCGGCGTACCGTTCCCGCCACGCCTGGGCAAACCTGCCGAGTACGCCGCGCTGGTGCGGCATATCATTGAAAACAGCATGCTCAACGGCGAGGTGATCCGTCTCGACGGTGCCTTGCGCATGGCCGCCAAGTAAGGAGGATTTTTTCATGACCATCTCCAACGATCCGATTGTCATCGTCAGCGCCGTCCGCACCCCGATGGGCGGTTTTCAGGGCGAACTGAAAAGCCTGACCGCGCCGCAACTGGGCGCCGCTGCAATCAAGGCGGCGGTTGAGCGTGCCGGTGTGGCCGCCGATGCGGTCGATGAAGTGTTGTTCGGCTGCGTACTGCCGGCCGGGCTCGGCCAGGCGCCTGCGCGTCAGGCTGCGCTGGGCGCCGGGCTGGATAAATCCACCCGCTGCACCACCGTCAACAAGATGTGCGGCTCGGGCATGGAAACCACCATTCTGGCTCACGACATGTTGCTGGCCGGCAGCGCCGATGTGGTGATCGCCGGCGGTATGGAAAGCATGTCCAACGCGCCGTACCTGCTGGACCGCGCCCGTGCCGGTTATCGCATGGGCCACGGCCGGGTGCTGGACTCGATGTTCCTCGACGGCCTCGAAGACGCTTACGACAAGGGCCGCCTGATGGGCACCTTCGCCGAGGATTGCGCCGAAACCAACGACTTCAGCCGCGAGGCTCAGGACGCTTTCGCCATCGCCTCGACCACCCGTGCCCAGCAGGCAATCAAGGACGGCAGTTTCAAAGCCGAGATCGTTCCGCTGACCGTCACCGTTGGCAAAGAACAGGTTGTGATCAGCAACGACGAGCAGCCGCCAAAAGCCAAGCTGGACAAGATCGCGTCACTGAAACCGGCGTTCCGCGAGGGCGGCACTGTGACCGCCGCCAATTCCAGCTCGATCTCCGACGGCGCCGCCGCACTGGTGCTGATGCGCCAGTCGCAAGCGCAGAAGCAAGGTCTGAAACCATTGGCGGTGATTCACGGCCACGCCGCGTTTGCCGACACTCCGGGCCTGTTCCCGGTGGCACCGATTGGCGCGATCAAGAAACTGATGAAGAAGACCGGCTGGTCGCTGGATCAGGTCGACCTGTTTGAAGTCAACGAAGCTTTCGCCGTGGTCGGCATGGCGGCGATGACCCACCTGGAAATTCCTCACGACAAGCTCAACATCCACGGTGGCGCCTGCGCCCTGGGCCATCCGATCGGTGCCTCCGGTGCGCGGATTCTGGTGACCTTGCTCTCGGCTCTGCGCCAGAAAGGCTTGAAACGCGGTGTTGCGGCGATCTGCATCGGCGGCGGCGAAGCCACGGCGATGGCTGTCGAGTGCCTCTACTAAAGCTCGCGCATCTCGAATTGTGGGAGCGGGCTTGCTCGCGAAAGCGTCCTGTCAGCCAACACTCACTGTGCTGATCCACCGCTTTCGCGAGCAAGCCCGCTCACACAGGGGATAGACGGTGCCAATGAATAAGGATTTGCCATGATTCCCAATGACGACCAACAACAAATCCGCGACATGGCCCGGCAGTTTGCCGAGGAACGGCTCAAACCGTTTGCCGCCGAGTGGGATCGCGAACACCGCTTCCCGAAAGAGGCCATTGGCGAAATGGCCGGGCTGGGCTTCTTCGGCATGCTGGTGCCGGAGCAGTGGGGCGGTTGCGACACCGGTTATCTGGCCTACGCCATGGCGCTGGAAGAAATCGCCGCCGGCGACGGCGCCTGCTCGACGATCATGAGCGTGCACAACTCGGTGGGTTGTGTGCCGATCCTCAAGTTCGGCAACGACGACCAGCGTGAACGTTTCCTCAAACCGCTGGCCAGCGGCGAGATGCTCGGTGCCTTCGCGCTGACCGAACCCCAGGCCGGCTCCGACGCCAGCAGCCTGAAAACCCGTGCGCGGCTGGAAGGCGATCACTACGTGCTCAACGGCTGCAAACAGTTCATCACCTCCGGGCAGAATGCCGGGGTTGTGATCGTGTTTGCGGTCACCGATCCGAGTGCCGGCAAGCGCGGGATCAGCGCCTTCATCGTGCCGACCGATTCGCCGGGCTACAAAGTCGCCCGAGTCGAAGATAAGCTCGGCCAGCACGCGTCGGACACCTGCCAGATTCTGTTTGAAGACGTGAAAGTGCCGGTGGCCAACCGGTTGGGCGAGGAGGGCGAGGGCTACAGGATCGCCCTGGCCAACCTCGAAGGCGGCCGTGTCGGCATCGCTTCGCAATCGGTGGGCATGGCCCGTGCCGCGTTCGAAGCCGCCCGTGATTACGCCCGCGAGCGTGACACCTTCGGCAAGCCGATCATCGAGCATCAGGCCGTGGCGTTCCGCCTGGCGGACATGGCCACCCAGATCGCCGTGGCGCGGCAGATGGTGCATTACGCCGCCGCCCTGCGTGACAGCGGTCAGCCGGCGCTGGTCGAGGCGTCGATGGCCAAGTTGTTCGCCTCGGAAATGGCCGAGAAGGTCTGCTCCATGGCCTTGCAAACTCTGGGCGGTTACGGTTACCTCAACGACTTCCCGCTGGAGCGCATCTACCGCGACGTGCGGGTCTGCCAGATCTACGAAGGCACCAGCGACATTCAGCGCATGGTCATTTCGCGCAATCTTTGAGAAGGAATCTGCACATGAGTTACGAAACGATTTTGCTGGAAACCCACGGCCGCGTCGGCCTGATCACCCTCAATCGCCCGCAGGCGCTCAATGCCCTCAACGCGCAACTGGTCAGCGAAGTGAACCGCGCCCTCGATGGCCTGGAAGCCGATGCGAACATTGGCTGCATCGTCATCACCGGCTCGAAAAAAGCCTTCGCTGCCGGCGCCGACATCAAGGAGATGGCCGAGCTGACCTATCCGCAGATCTACATGGACGATCTGTTCAGTGACAGCGACCGCGTGGCCAACCGCCGCAAGCCGATCATCGCGGCGGTCAACGGTTTTGCCCTCGGCGGTGGCTGCGAACTGGCGCTGATGTGCGACTTCATCCTGGCCGGCGACAACGCCAAATTCGGCCAGCCGGAAATCAACCTCGGCGTGCTGCCGGGCATGGGCGGCACCCAGCGCCTGACCCGCGCCGTGGGCAAGGCCAAGGCCATGGAAATGTGCCTGAGCGGGCGTTTGATCGACGCGGTGGAAGCCGAGCGCTGCGGCATCGTCGCTCGGATCGTGCCGAGTGATGAACTGCTGGACGAAGCGCTAAAAGTCGCGGCGGTGATCGCCAGCAAATCGCTGCCGATTGCGATGATGGTCAAGGAAAGCGTCAACCGCGCGTTCGAAGTGAACCTGACCGAAGGCGTGCGTTTCGAGCGCCGGGTGTTCCATGCGGCGTTTGCGACGCAGGATCAGAAGGAAGGGATGGCTGCGTTTGTGGCCAAGCGGCCTGCCGAGTTCCAGGGCAAATAACGCGGCGCCCTCAAGAGCCCCCTCACCCTAACCCTCCCGAAACGTCGGACCGCCCGGAGGGAGAGGGGACTGACCGGGTTGTACTCGGGAGTTACGCCGACCTGAATTACCGAGTCGAACTCAGGCTGTAAAAAGCATGTAGTCCGCTATCCATAATCGACGCGATCTTTCAGGTCGATGTATGACGCCAGACACCTCGGTCAGCTCCCTCTCCTGGGGG